>JAQCDH010000064.1 GCA_027620815.1 Bacillota bacterium
TGTTACTAGTATTATGGTATGCAGGGATTCCTATATTAATTTTTCTAGCAGGACTTCAAAAAATCGATAAAAGTGTGTATGAGGCAGCCGATATTGACGGTGCTTCACCTTGGGATCGCTTTTGGAAAATCACATTGCCTGGTATTTCATCACTCATTTCAGTTGCTGTGATTTATATTGTTGTTACCATGAGTTTATTTGTTGAATCAGGTGGGATTTTAGAACTCACACGTTCTCATATGCTTGTTGGTGCACCCGACTCACAATTTTGGTTTGGGTATGGGTATGCCGCAGCAATTGCATGGATTTATTTTATTTTCATGGTTATCATTATGAGCGTATTCGTGCTCATCCTTCGTGGAAGAAAGGAGAAAGCATAATATGTCATTAAGAAGACGCCTTTTAGGCATGCAATTTACAGATGGCTTACTTTATAAGAGCATTGTGTTATTGTTACTCATTAGTTTTTCATATATTTATTTATATCCAATGTTATTTATGCTTACTAATAGTTTCATGAATGTCGAAGATTTAATTAATCCAGGTGTCAAATGGATTCCAACTGTTGTTGAAATCGAAAATTACAGACGTGCAGTTCAAGTATTAGAACTGCCAAGTGCAATTTTTAGTTCAACGAGTTATGTTTTAAGAGTATCTTTATCTGCAACCATATCTTCAGCACTGATTGGTTATGGGTTTGCAACTTTTAATTTTCCACTTAAAAAACTGTTATTTGCATTGATGCTTGCAACATTCATCTTACCAAGTCAAGTCACCATGGTTGCAAACATGCTCATTTTTAGAAATTTAGGCATCATGAGTACTGAACAGTCCATGGTTTTACCAGCAATTTTTGGTCAAGGTTATAATGCAGCGATTTATATACTTATTTTTTATCAATTTTTCAAGACCATTCCTACTGTCTTAAGAGAATCTGCTGAAATCGATGGCGCATCTCCATTTAAAGTGTTTTATAAAATTGCGTTACCACTAGCAATTCCCTCATTACTGATTGTCTTTCTATTTAGTTTTGTATGGTATTGGAATGAAACCTTTATGACAGGTCTTTATGTAGGTAATCCAATTACACTACCACTGAAATTACAATCATTTAGAGCAAGTTATGAAACATTATTTCCACCAGGATCTTTTGGTTCAGAACTTAATGAAGCCATTATGCTTGCTGGAAATATGATGACGATTTTACCACTACTCATCCTTTATTTCTTAGCACAACGCTTCTTTACAGAATCCATCGACCGTACGGGAATCACAGGAGAATAACATGAAAAAAACAATAATATTATCACTTATATTCATTAGTTCCTTTGTATTAGCGAGTTGTGAGTCAAACAACCCACCAAATGGACTTGAAAGATTAACACCTTATGATGGTTGTGAAGTGACGCAACTCGATGGGTATGTTTGTGTTTGGGCTGATGAATTTAATGGTGATGCATTAGATGAAACAAAATGGAATGTCGAAGAGAACGGATTTGGTGGAGGTAATAACGAATTACAATTTTACCGCAAAGAAAATATCTCTGTTACTGATGGATATTTATTGATTACTGCAAAAAAAGAATATTTTAAAGGTAAAAGTTACACATCTGGACGCATTAATTCTAAGTATAAAGGTGAATTCATATACGGAAAAGCTGTTATTGCAGCGCAAGTTCCAGCAGGAAAAGGAACATGGAGTGCTGCTTGGATGTTACCGACAATGAATACCTATGGTGGTTGGCCAAATTCTGGTGAAATTGATATTATGGAACATGTTGGTTATGATAATAATCGCGTCTTTGCATCGACTCATACCACAAAATTTAACGACACTAACACAAATGGTTCACTCACGTTTCCTAAAACCTTATATGAAGCAACCACACAACTTAATGTTTATGAATTAGTATGGGCACCGGGAGAAATGCGAGTCACAGTCAATGGTGAGAGAATTGGTGAATTCAACTACACACCAGCATTTAATCAAGATGTGCCATATGATGATGTGTATCCATTTGATCAAGCCTTTCATTTTATTTTAAATATTGCGGTTGGTGGAAATTGGGGCGGTTTACAAGGTGTTGATGATTCGATTTTTCCAGCAACGATGATCGTTGATTATGTTCGTTTTTATCAAATAGATTATGCTGAATTAGACCGTGAAAATCCTACAACTCCAGAAGATATTCGCGAAATGACACGGCTGAATCAAGGCATTTTCTGGAAACCATCAAGTGATGATACTGGAGTAGAAAAATATGCCGTATATGTGGATGGTGAGTTTTTTGATCATACGAATTTGAATCAATATACATTCATTAATCGTATTCCTTTTAAAGTTCTTGTGCCCGGTAAAACCTATGAAATTCAAATACGAGCAGTCGATTTTACAGGTAGAGAATCTAGTTTATCTGAAGTCTTTGAACTGACATTATAAAAAAAAACAAACATCCAAGATGTTTGTTTTTTTAATTTAACTGGTACCCCCTGCAGGGCTCGAACCTGCGACCCACTGATTAAGAGTCAGTTGCTCTACCAGCTGAGCTAAGAGGGCAAGTATGAATACAATAACACATCATCAATAATTGTGCAATGCTTGTTTATAAAAAATATGCTATAATAATTAAAAATGAGGAAATTTTATGAATCAGTTGAATCGTTTAGATAAATTTAATGGCATTTTAACGTATCTTTTATTTATATTATCATTCTGGTATACAACAAACACATTATCAGGCACAAGTGTGGATGGGACACTACTTGATGGTATTAGAAATCAGTGGTATTTCTCCAATCATTCCGTAACATCTGTAGTCATAGTATCCGTATTATTTTGGTCACGTTTTGAAGATAAAGTTTGGTTTAAATATTTGGCACAAATCGTTCTTGTGAATATTGTCATTACTGGAACTGGCTATCATTTCATACTTGCACCTGAAACGATTGACTTTTATGGTCATTTAGGTCATACCATTGTTCCTATTGTGTATGTGATCTTTTATTTTACAGCAGTAAGAGCACATTTAAAGCTATCACAATTTTGGATTCTCATCATTTATCCGTTGTTGTATTTAGGACTAGCATTATTGTTAGGAACATGGCCATTAGGTCAGTATCCATATGGATTCATTGATGTGGATGCAAATGGACTAGAAAATGTATTAAGATTCACTTTACTAGTTATGTTTCCTGTATATACTGTGCTCGCTTTTTTATTAGCATTAGTAAAAAGTCAACTTGAAAAACGTGTTTTTAGTAAGGGTGCAGATTCCAAATAAGAAAGAGGAGATTCTCCTTTTTTTTATGCTATAATATGGCTATGTACACTTACACACTCGTATTTATTCAAATTGAATCTCAAATGATTATGCTCAACCGAAGTAAGTCACCTTGGATGGGAATGTGGAATGGATTAGGTGGAAAAATTCATCAAGATGAAACCCCGTTTACTTCCATTCAAAGAGAAATTAAAGAAGAATTAGGTCTTGAGGTAGACACAAATCTGATCCAAGATCGAGGCACACTCACATGGAATGATTTTGAAGCATCTGGTCAAGGCATTCATTTATTTTATGTCAAACTTGATTATATTAATCTAAATTTTCCAATACAAATGGATGAGGGCATTATTGATTTAAAACCAATTCATTGGATCATCGATTCAAATAATCATGGTGTGGCACCTAATATAAAATATTTCTTAAAACCAATAATGGAATATCAAGTAGACGTTCATTGCGTGTTTGAATCTCAAACACTTATCGATGTGAAGGTAACTAAACGATGACCATCTATGTTGTATTAGGACTTATTGTTCTTTTTTTTAGTTTTAAAATTGTATGGAGCCTTCATTACCGGTTGACTCTCAAGCGTATTTTTAAAGATCAGCTCATGAATGATAAAGAAATTCTTATAAAGGGCGTCATTTATAAAATACACTATCTCTCTTGCTCAAAAAATACGCAATTAAGAGTCAATAGTTATTTATTTATAGAACTGATGACACCTAAACAACAAAAACAACAACTGATTCCTGTTAATCTTAAATCGCCAACACTGGTGATCACATCTCCAATTGTTACCAAGTTGAGAATGGTCATCAATGAAAATGAAGAACGTTTTTTTAGTTATCAAGAAAAGGTCTATGATTCATATATTATCCCTTTTGATAAGTTAGCATCATTTAAGGAGTTATTAACATGACTGATCACATCCTACAACGACACCCGAATGCCCATCATTGTTATGTGTGTGGCACAAAACAAGAAGAAGGGTTACATGTTGAGTTTTACGAGTTGAAATCAAAACGCCTTCTTACCATTTATCATCCAGTTCAAGAACATCAAGGATATCCTAAAGTCTTACATGGTGGTGTTGCAGCATCACTTTTAGATGAAGGAATGGCACGTGTGTACCAAGTCTTTCATCAAGATCCTTGGGGAATGACCATTGATTTAAACATTCGTTATCTTA
>JAQCDH010000065.1 GCA_027620815.1 Bacillota bacterium
TTGTTTTTCAGAAATGTTTGTTGCTTCTTTAATTTGCTTAATAATGACTGGATTCATCGTTTCTCCTAAATAAAAAAGGCTGCGCCTTTTTTATACTAAATTTTCTAAACTTTTTAAAATGTTTTTGGTATCTGACCAAACAGTATCAAAATAACTTTCTTCTACTTCGTTGTAATCGACATAAAAGGTAATGAGTGATTGAGGTGATGCTTGAGGAACACCTAATGATAAGACTGATTGTAACGTAAACACATCTGTATTTTGTGGATCATCTAAATCTAATAATAAAAGATTTTCTAAAAGAAGTGCCGCTTCGTTATCGTTAAAAAATGTGAGTAATGCTTCTTCTAGTTCCCCAGATCTGTAAAATAATAGATAAAGTGGGTTTTCAGCATCTGAAGACATCAAGATATTATAAATCTCTCTATCTGTTTCGTCTTCTGTTTGAAAATAAGTGAAATCTCCAAAAGATCCTGTTCCGTTATCGCCAATAATATAATTAAGATCACTAGAAACAATGTGCGTATAACTTTCTAAAGGTAATCGTGTTTCTTCTTCGTTATCTAGTGTTGCGATGACAACAATCGTTACAATAATCGCAACAGTGATTAAGATCACTGCAACACCAATACGCATTAATAAGAGTTCCCCTTTTGAAAGTGGACGTTGTCTCATATTTGTGTCTTTTGCGCCTTGTTTTTTTACTTGTGGTTGACTCATAATGACTCCTTATTCTCAATAACAATAAATGCTGCCGCATAGCTTTCGGTGTGTGTAATAGATACACTCACAATATCTTTATCTGTAAAAAAAGCAGATTCTACATACGGTCTTCCTGATGGTTCATGTAAAATCGAAAAATCTTTATAGTTAGTATTTCCTGGCCCGACTGCGACTGCTTTAAAGATTGCTTCTTTCGCTGCAAAGCGTCCACCAATAAACTCTAACTTCACTTGTTCATGAGCAAGATTTTGATATTCTTTCATTTCTTTTTCTGATAAAATGCGTTCTATAAAACGATCTGAAAGTAATTCTTTAATACGTTCTAGCTCGACTAAGTCGATGCCAACACCTTTAATCATAGGGGTGATCCCTCCCTTAATGCTTGCGCAATATGTTTGATTTTTGCAAATCTGTGGTTTAAGCCTGATTTAGAAATCGGTTCATCATAGAGTGCTTCATACTGTTCTGTTAATTCTCTTAAATTGAACTCTGGATATGTCACTCTTAAATCCATCACACGTTTAATTTTTTCATCGATAAGTATATTATAACTTGAAATAAAGGTAATTTCATCAATTATTTTTGAAGCTGCTTCATAAACTTTTTTCTCGTTTGCAATTTCACAGTTTATTACACGGTTAATCGAGTTGTTAAAATCACGCTTAATTCTTGCATCTTCAAATTTAAATACTGAGTTTTGTGCGCCAATACGCATCATAAATTCAGAAATATGTTCTGCATCTTTTAAATACACAACATGGTGATGTCTTCTTTTAATGATTTTAGCATTCAGTTCAAAGCGATTCATTAAACTTTGAAGTAAAACTGAAAGATCATCACGTTCGTGGCTCATTTCTAAATGATACTGTGCTGTTTTAGGATCATTGACGGATCCACTAGATAAGAATGCTGCACGTAAAAAGGCAAGTTTGGTTGATTCAGAAGGCAATAAAACATCAGATGTCTCAAACAAAGGTTCTAATAATTTGATTTCTGATAAGATATCTTTTACTCTTGAATCAATTTCAATTAAGATTTGAGGCTTTTTAGTAAGTTTTTGTTGCTGTTTTTTAAGTAATGTTGTTTCTGCTTGATACAACGTTCTAGATAATTGTAAAAATCGTTTTGCGACTGTTGGACTATTGGTTTTAAAAATTAAAATGAGTTTTTGATCTCTTTTTGTAATGTCACCATTCATGTGCAAAAAAGCAGCAAACTCTGCAAGTTGTTCAGATGTTTCAACTGGAATTGTTACTAACTCTTCTTTGACAAGTTTGGTAAAGGACATCTAGTGTAAGGACTCCAAATATTTAAGTGCGTTTTGAGCTGCAACAGCACCATCTCCTACGGCTGTAACAACTTGACGAATTTGTTTATCATTCACGTCACCACATGATAAAATACCTGGAATTTTAGTTTCCATTTTTTCATTGACAGTAACATACCCGTAGTTCGTAGTAACCCCTAAGTGTTTGACAAAATCAGTGACTGGAATCATCCCAACATACTCAAAAACACCGTCTGCTTGAATGTCAAACGTTTTTCCTTCTTTATCTTTAACAACAACACCTGTGAGTCCTTTATCATCTTTTAAAAACTTTTCAACGAGTGTTTCATAATAGACTGTCACATTTGGTTGAGCAATCAATTTTTCATTTGCTTTTGCTTCTGCTGTGAGTCTATTTAAGTTTTGAACGACCGTTACTGATTTTGTAAATGTTGATAAATAATAACCTTCTTCAACCGCAGAGTTTCCACCACCGACTACAACTACATCTTTATCACGGTAAATCGGACCGTCACAAATGGCACACCAACTAATTCCGTTATAGGCAAGTTGTTCTTCATTTTCTACACCAAGTCTTCTTGGTAAGTTTCCAGTTGCAATAATTACTGATTTGGTATCATACGTTCCAAAATCAGTGACGACTGTTTTATGTGTTCCGTGGTCTTCCACTTTTGTCACCAGTTCATATTTGACTTCGATTTCTAATTTACTCATATGTTCAATCATGTCTGTTGCAAGTTCAATTGAACTAAATGATGTCACTCCTGGATAATTTTCAATTTCACTGTAGTTAACAAGTTGTCCACCAGGAACATTTCCTTCAAAAACGGCAATGTTTAAGTTTGCACGTTTCGTATAAATACTTGCAGCAACACCTGCAGGTCCTGCACCAATCACTAATACATCATACATAAGTTTTCTCTCCTAAATAATATCTTCTATTTGTAATAAATCATCGACAACATAATCTGGCATCACAGCGAGCATTTCTTTTAATCTGTGACTATAACTCACCGCACAACTCATGACACCAGCTGCTTTTGCAGCAACCATATCATTTTCATGGTCCCCTACATATACCGCTTCATCTGAGTTGATTCCATAAAGAGATAGTCCTTTTTCTATCGGTTCTTTATCTGGTTTATGGTTTTTAACATCTTCATATCCAACTAAATGCGTGACATACTCATTCAGTCCAATTAAGGTAAGATGTTCTCTAGCAACATGATTCATTTTTGATGTCACAACACCAATTTGAATTCCTTTCGATTTAAGAATCTCCATTAATTCCTTGGCATTTGGATAGGCTTGAACATCTTTCATTAACTCTTCTGAGGTTTGTCTATAAAAACTGACAAGTTCATCCATACTTTGATCTTCTTTAATATAAAGACCAAAGGTTTCAAATAACGTATGTCCTAAAAATGAAGTAAGTGTTCTCTCATCAAGTGTGATGTCTTTAAAATATTTTTTAAAGGTAATCACAAATGTATCCATAATGATTTCAGTAGATTTTAATAATGTCCCGTCTAAATCAAAGAGCACAAGCTTAATCATTTGAGCCAACTTCTTGATAATAAGGAAGTTCTGGATGTCTTTTATTTTTGAGATACATCAGTAATGCCCCACCACCTAAAAATAGAATAAGTGATAAATAAATATTAACAGGTAATCCAAAGACACGAAGCGCATCAAATTCTGCACCACCAGTTCTTAGTGGTTCAATGATGGCACCTCTACCAAGTCCGTACCACATTAGGTAAAGTGCAAATAAATCACCAACTTTAAATAGCTTTTTACGTCTGATATTAATAAGAATAATAAGTCCAATTAAATTCCAAATCCCTTCATATAAAAACGTTGGATGATGAAAATTCCCTGCAATAAACATTTGATCTTTTATAAACGCTGGAAGCATGTTTAATATAAATTGAGACTCAATGATTGGACCGTAAGCTTCTTGGTTCATAAAGTTTCCCCAACGTCCTACAATTTGACCAATTAAAAATCCAACAGCAACAATATCAGCAATTAACCAAAAGCTGACACCTTTTTTCTTTGTATAAAATAATACAAATAATGTAGCGAATATAACAGCGCCATGTATAGACAATCCACCATTTGTAATATTAACGATATCCATGAAAGAATCATAATTTTTATTCGGATCAAAAAGCACATAATAAAGTCTAGCACCAATAATGGCAATTGGAACCGTCCATAATAAGGCGTCATATAAGAAGTCAGTAGAGAGTCCTTTTTTCTTAAATTCATCTAAAGACCAGTAAACAGCGATGAGTAATCCTGATAAGATAAAGACTGCATACCAAGCAACTTGAGCAAACCCTAAGTCTAATGCAATGTTGTTATAAGGAACCCCTGTTTGTGGGAGAATTGC
>JAQCDH010000066.1 GCA_027620815.1 Bacillota bacterium
TAATTAATGAAACCTCAGCAATCATTAATGCCCTTGATAACTTCAGTTTAACGCGATTCATTAGTTTATATGTCGTTTTTTGGTTTGTATTAATGAGTTACTATTCTTACAAAAAAGGATTTACAACAGTACTACGTGCTTTAATGATCGGAATATTTCCAATGATCTTTTATATATTAATCGTTGTTTCACTGGAAAACTACTTTAAATTCCCGATGATGATGATGTTACTGATTGTTTTCTTATTTATTGTTATTTTTGAATTTAATCGTTATTTTGAACGTGTAAGCTTTGATGCGTTTTATTATATCGATGAGAAAACGCATCAACATGTGTATGCGAATTCTTTATTTGAACCCATTATTTATAATGATACTTATATTTTATCTGCTCACTATTTAATTAAAATTTCTTTAACAACATTTCATCAACATCTCCGTCAAATTTTAATTTATGCCAATAAAAAACATATTATTTTAACGGCTTATGCATATGGCGATCAAATGTTTCATCTGTATGCTGATTTTCATTTTAAGGATCGACTTAAAGTCGACTTATTGAAGACGTATTTAGAATCGTTATTTATTGTAGGGATTCCCTATGAGTTAATTGAAGACAAACATAAAAACGTCTATGAGAAAAGGTTTTATCATCAATCTTCGTATATTATTGCTAGAGCCAATCATTTATCGAAACAACTCGAAGATGTTTCAAATGAAAAAATAGTCATTGTTTCACTCTTTATGTTTTTTGAAAACCTACACTCATTAACGCACATTCAAAAACAGTATCAATATCAACTCATAAAAGATATGTCTAATGATGATTACCATACCATTCAAATTGATTTGCCAATTGTGAATAATCCATATGCCATTACGCAATCGGTTCAAGATGTATTATCACTTATGAATCAACATCATGGTCAATTTATAAGAATACTCGTTTCAAAAATTTTATAAATCATGCTATAATACTATTAACCTAGAAAGACCCGTTAGAACCCAAAAAATGATATTGGGAATGAAAACTGTGTAGGTGTGAATGCCATTTGATGGAATCCCGAAACATAGCAAAGCGTTTCCCACTTGAACATACCATGTTCTATCGCTTTCTAGGGGTTTTTTTATATAAAGGAGAAGAATGATGTCATTACTAAAAACACTAACGCAATTACCTGGTATTCCAGGACACGAATCTCGTGTAAAATTATTTATTAAAGATGCATTATTAAAAGAAAATGCAGAAATCATCGAAGATAATTTAGGCTCTCTGATTGCAAAAAAAGGTATTAACGGTCCTAAAATTATGATCGCTGGTCATATGGATGAGATTGGATTGATTGTTTCTTCGATTACAAACGAAGGCTTCATTAAATTTCAAACGGTTGGTGGTTGGTTCTCACAAGTGATGCTTGCACAATTGTGGGATGTTCACACAGATAAAGGTATTCTTATTGGTGTCACAGGAATTACACCTCCCCATTTAATACCTCAAGACCAAAGAAGTAAAGTGATTCCGATGGATGATTTATTTATTGATATTGGTGTATCTTCTAAAGAGGAGGCACTTGAAAAAGGTATTGAACTTGGTCAGATGATCACACCACATAATGACTATTACGAACTTGCGAATTCAAAATATCATCTTGCAAAAGCATTCGATAATCGTGTTGGCTCATATATCGTTCTTGAAGCATTCAAACGTAGTGAACCTAAAGACGCTCAACTTTATGCAACTTTTACGGTTCAAGAAGAAGTCGGACTTAGAGGAGCAAAGACAACAAGTTATATCGTTGAACCTGATTTAGCAATTTCAGTAGATACTGGTGTTGGTAATGATGTTCCTAAAGGTGATAAAAATGAACAAACGCTTGGTAATGGACCACAAATTTACTTATTTGATCGTACGACCATTGGTCATCCAAAACTAAGAAGACATCTTTTAACTCTTGCAGAATCACATAAGATTCCTACCCAACAACCCTACATTAAACAAGGTGGTACCGATGCTGGAAATATGCATTTAGCACATCGTGGAGCGCCAGCAATATCACTTGGTATTCCAACACGTTACATGCATTCACACTATTCCATGATTCATACAGATGATGTTGAACATGCCATTCAGTTACTTGTAGCATTTATCAATACATGTACAGAAGATACTTTATTAACCATTAAAAAATAAGCAATGTTTCTCGCCTATTTTTTTTATACTTGGGTGTTATAATAAAGTTAAGGAGTCACCACATGAAAGAAGCTATAAAAGTATCCAATATTACTTGTGCAAACTGTGCACAAACCATCACGCAATATTTTAAAGACTTAGATGAGATTCAAGCCGATGTTCACGTGACATCCAAACGTGTCACATTTACGTATAATGAAGATAAATATCAAACCGAAGATCTTGTTCATCATTTAAGTATTATCGGTTATCATGCTGTGATGACATCTGAAGATGCAAAAAGACAAAGAAGAAAAGATCGTATCGATCTTATTTTAGGAACGATTTTAACGCTACCTTTACTTTATACCATGGTGCATCACCTAGGAATTCCTTTAGGTGTACCATCTTGGCTCATGAATGGTTATGTACAATGGGCAATCTCGACACCGATTTTATTTTTTGTAGGAAGACGATTCTTTTTCCAAACCTATCATCAAATTAAATCAAAAAATTTAGGGATGGATACGTTAGTTGTCATTGGTACAACTGCAGCCTACTTTTTAAGTATTTATGAAACCATCACGGTTTCTAACATGATGATGGCGAATTTATATTTTGAAACAACCGCCGTCATCATCTGGATGGTTCTTATTGGTCATACCTTTGAAAATCGTGTGAAAGAAAAAACATCTGATGAACTCTTTACACTGATGTCAATGGGAGCAAAAGAAGCAAGAATCAAGACAAAAGACGGACTTGTGATGATACCAATGAGTCAAGTGAAACTTCATGACGTTGTTGTTGTGCTCGCAAATGAAAAAATCCCAGTTGACGGTAAAATCATATCGGGTCAAACCTATATTGATGAACAAATGTTAACGGGTGAATCGATGCCTGTTGTTAAAACAATTGGACAAGATGTATATGGTGCAACACTTAACATGATGGAAACGATTGAAGTGGAAGTACTTAAAGAAGGACATGAAACCATGCTTCAGTCTATTATAAATACAGTCATGGAAACCGCCTTAATTAAACCTAAAATACAAAGAGTTGCAGATCAAATTGCAAGATACTTTGTTCCAATTGTTGTCATCATTGCATTATTTACAATGATGACTTGGACACTCTTGAGTCCTAATAATTTTAATGATGGTATTAAAGCAACCATTGCCGTTCTTGTCATTAGTTGTCCATGTGCGCTAGGTCTTGCAACCCCGACATCGATTTCTGTTGCGAGTGGGATTGCCTTTAAAAGAGGAATTTTATATAAAGGCGGTGCATTCTTTGAACAAGCACAGCAACTGAACGCAATCGCATTTGATAAAACAGGAACGTTAACAAAAGGTGAACCTCAAGTCGTTCATGTTGAAGGTGATGTATTAAGTATCGCTGCATCTCTTGAATATCATGCAAATCATCCACTCGCTAAAGCAGTGATAAAAGCATATCAAGGAGATATCCTTGAAGCCAAAGATATGGATATTGTCATTGGAAAAGGACTCATTGGATCCATCGAAAACAACGTTTATCGGATTGGCTCTAAATCATTCGTATCATCTTTTGGTATCGACATCTCATATGACACCGAACGTTTTCATAACGAAGGAAAAACGGTCATCTACGTTTCAAATGAAACAGCGAGCTTAGGATTTTTAGTGATTGAAGATACGATTAAAGAAGATGCTAAAAAATTAATTGATGAATTAGTAAAAAGAAACATTACACCAATCATGATTACAGGGGATCATCAAAAAACTGCACAAACAATTGCGAATCAATTAGGCATCAAAACCTTTTATGCAGAAGTCTTACCTCAAGATAAAGCAAACATCATTAAAAAACTTCAAGATGAAGGTTATCATGTAGCCTTTGTTGGAGATGGTATGAATGATGCACCTGCATTAACGATGGCGCATGTTGGCTTCGCCGTTCACAGTGGACATGATGTTGCACTTGATGCCTCTGATGTGACACTGATGTCTGCAGAACTTAAGCTTGTTGTGGATGCACTTGACTTATCAAAAGCAACGCTTAAAAATATTAAACTTAATTTCTTATGGGCATTTTCCTATAATATTATTTTGATTCCAGTTGCTGCTTTTGGATTTTTAGATCCAACGCTTGCTGGTATTGGGATGGCATTTTCATCGATTATGGTCGTATTGAATGCATTAAGTT
>JAQCDH010000067.1 GCA_027620815.1 Bacillota bacterium
CAATTAACCCTGTGATATTTCTACTGTATATATTGAATGCAGGTCCAATGACAAATGCTGCGATCACAACCATGACTAGAAGTGGTGTCCCATAAATAATCTCAGTAAAAACATTTGTAAATGCTCTTAAGTAAGCACCAATATATTTATCTTTGGTGATTGAAAATAAGTAAAAAATAAATCCTAAAACAACTGATCCTAGTAATGCAACGATCGATATCCAAATTGTGTTTAAGAAACCCTCAAAAATCAATGGACCATACGTGTCAGTGATTAAATAAAGCTTAAAGTCTGACGTGCGTCTGGTTGCGACAAACCAGATAAATAGAAATATAGATAAAAAAACGAGTATATAACTAATTAGTTTAGGATAATCAAATGATTTTTTTTGTTTGGGTTTAGATGTTACCACAATGTGTCCTCAAAAATAGAAGCGGCATAAGCCGCTGCCATTTTAATTTTCGTTAATGTAAAATTCTAATCCAAAACGTCCGAGTGTTGTTAGTATTTGTGCATCATATTTTGCACTTAACACATCGTACAAGCCGCCTTCTTCATTAAAAGTTGCAATGAATTCATTTGCAAGCTCTAATAATTCTGTATTTCCTTTGTTGACAGCCATACCAATAGGTGATGATACCCAAGGTGACCAAACTACCATTAAATCATCTTTATTTGCATTGTATGCTTGTACAACTGGATTTGCACTCATTAATAAAATGTCTGCTGTTCCTTGTTCGACATTTACAACCGCAGTAGCAAGATCAGCTGCTTCAGTGACAGCGATATTGTAAGATGCAGGAATCGATGTAGAAACTTGTGATGCGATACCTGTAAATGTACCACCACTATTTCTTAATTCTTCAATTGTAGAATCTTCAGTGATGCTATTTGCTGCAGCAAAATCTTTATTAACTAAAGTAATGATTTTGAAGTAGAAGTATGGGTCAGAAAAATCAACAACCTCTGCTCTTGCAGCGGTAATACTCATAGAAGCGATTGCAATATCGACTTCACCTGCTTGAAGCGCTGGAATAATTGATCCAAAACCTGTATTGACAATTTCGACTTCACGTCCAATGAATTCACCTAATGCTAATGCGATATCGACTGAAATACCTTCAGGGTCGTTCATTGAATCAACTGTTTCAAATGGTGGATAACGTAAATCCATGGCTACTCTTAATGGTCCTTCTGCTTCACAACTTGCTAATACAAATACAGATGTTAATAAGACTACTAATGTTAAAATTTTTTTCATGCGTGAATCTCCTTTTATTTTTATAAGGCTATTATAGTACTCAACAACTTTTCAATCAAATGATATGAAAATTATTAAAAAAATATATAAAATTGTGTAAAATGAAAATGTGGTAATAGTTACATTTATTTATAGGATTAAAACTATTGAAAAAAAGTGTGAAAAAAGTGTAAATCACACTAAAAGATTACAATTGATGGGCTTGAAACATGATACAATATAATTAGAAAGCAGGGTTCATATGCCAGCAACGATGACGCACCAACTTTTTGCTCAAACGATCATTAACCTACATCCAAGGTTTAACAATCTTTCGAAAGAGATGTTTAACATCATGATGCTTGCCACGCAAGGTCCAGATCCTTTTTTCTTTTACGGGATGCATCCATTGATCAAAAGAGAAGATAAAAAACGTGTTCAAAACATAGGAAATCGACTTCATCATGAAGATCCGGCTAAAAATTTAAAAGCATTACTAGATCATGCATTTAATGAATCTTCCAAAAACAAAGAAATTAAAGTTCATTATGCCCTTGGTGCGCTAATGCACTATGTATTAGATAGACATGTTCATGCATATGTCTTTTCGATATCAGGCTTTGATCAAGATGGACAGTTGAGTCATCCTTATAATGTGTTTCATTCTTATAGTGAAACACTTATTGATGTTGCGATACTCAAACATAAAAACGAAAAAGTATTTAAGTTTCATCCTAAAAAAAATATTCAATTACCTCACCATGTTTTAGAAGTGATTCAAGAGTTATATCAACACACCTATCCTGACCTAGTGATGAAAGAAGATTTTATCAAAGCAGCCCGTGATATGGTTTCGATTTATCGTACTGTTTATGACCGATATGGTATTAAGCATGCATTACTTAAGTTATTTTTAGGGAAAAACGCACAAGCTTTTGCAGCATCACATCCGAGGAAATTAAGTAAAAAAGAGCATTTTATAGATGTCTTAAATTTAAATAAAAAAGGATGGGTTCACCCAGAACATAACACAGAAGAGAAAACAACAGTGATTGAGATGTTTGAAGCAGCAACAAAAGATATGTTAGCATTACTTGAGCAAATCGATAAGAATATATTAGATTTAGAGGGTTATGCAAAGAATAAAAGTTATGATGGAATGACCATTGGTAAAAAAATGCGATATCAAAGTTTACGTTTTCCTTTGTGATACACATCCCAATACTCCCATAAAAAGTGTGCAACGATACTTTGATAAGGTGACCATAAAAGGCTCACCTTTTTCATTTCATCGATATTTGAAAGTGGTTTTAAATAGGTGTGTTTGAGTCCTTCAATAAGTCCTAAATCTTTAAATGAAAAATGGTTTAAATTTTTTAAAACAAACATCTCATACATATCCATTGTCCATGGACCAATACCTTTAATTGAGATCAACTTGTCTGTCTCATTTTTATTTAAAAATGTGTTAAAATGAAAGTTGTTTTCTACACAATAAGTGGCCACTCGTTTCATCGTGTGAATTTTTGAGAAAGAAAGGCCAATTGAACGAAGTTCATCATCGTTTATTGCTAATAAAGTTTGTGCATGTAATGAATCTATTTTTGACTTTAAACGATTAAAGATAATGCTTGCAACATGGGCTGATACTTGTTGACCAGTAATTGTAAACATTAAAAAATGAAACCCATCCTCATCAAATGGAATGGATATTGAGGTTACGGTATCAAATATAGTTTTTAATAAAGGATCTTGATTGAGTAAGGTTTTCACGTAAGGATGTGTATTTGTTATTTTCATAGGTCTATCCTATCAAAGGAGCTATAAAAATGCTATCAAAACAAATCAAACAATCATATATTAATACCATTATTTTTGTAAGTGTCGTGACACTTGCTATTTTAACGCTGTATATCATGAGTGCACTTTTCTTAACTATTGATATTTTATTGTTGTTATTGGTGTTTATTTTTATCTTGATGGGACTCACTGCTTTTTTTTCATTGACATTTATCAAACTCTCAGCAAGCTATTTAAATCAAAAAGTAACAGTCAATAAACAAGAAGTCAAAAACATTGAGGATACAATTGTTGAAACGATATCTTTTGGAGAGAACGCATTGGCTTTTAATCAAAATCGTTATGTAAAAGAAGAAACATTTACGATACGTGCTTATAACTTTAAATATGCCCTGATCAGTGATGATCAAAATATGAATTATCTCATCTCAACAGAGGACATTGAGGTGATTCGTGACTGAGTATTTAATATCTTTATACGAAGCATCTCTTCTAGAAAAAAAATCAAATCTAAAAAAATTTTATGTTTTGATCTTTCTTTTAATTTTTATTCAGTTGATCTTATTCATTACTCGGCCTCACTTAAATCTGTATGTTGCAATAACTTTAATGATTTCATTGTTGGTATTAAGTTATGTAGATTCGTTTCTTGAAAAAAAGAAAGAACTACATAAAAAGAAAAAAGAATCCTTGTATTATGACATCTTTTATCCCGAAATGATGTCATCAATCATGAATGCATCATTTAAGATTCAATACAATCACCAATCATTATGGCCATATCAAGAATCATACTTTAAACGGTTGATTCATGTCATCTCTGAACAGTGTTCAATCATCTTATATCAATTTAAGATTCAAAACCATCAAAAACCAAGTATTAAAGTTTTATTTAAAATGCCTTTTCAATCATTACCACTGACATACTTAAATCACACAGAAAATCTTAATACTCAACCATTCATAGCCAATCATCATTATGTGTATCATGTTCAAAATCAAAATCACAATCTTATTACATATCTTGATCATATTGAAAGATGTCCTCATCTTTTAGATATCGAAATGATTTTTAATGGACAAGACGCTATGTTTATGTGTAAAATAGAAGGTATGGGGTTGATAAATGATTTTAACTTAAAAGATAAGACATTTAAAAAACACCAGGAACGACTTATTCATATTTATGCGGTTTACAACTATTTAATACAATCCCTAAAGGAGCTTGAAGATGCGTATAGAAAATGATTTAAAACTTG
>JAQCDH010000006.1 GCA_027620815.1 Bacillota bacterium
ATCACTTCCCATTTGTAGGGATGCAAAAATTAAGACACCACCTAAAATGGCAGTGATGAGTACTTCGAGTAAATGAATGGTTCTAGAAACTTCATGTTTTAGTGTCTTTAATAACGGAAACACTCTAAATAATGCAAAAATCACTAGAATGACACCAGTCATTAAATAAACAACATCTTGTGAAAATGCCATAAATAGACCAACACCGAGTAAAATACCCGCTAAAACAAACTTGATGATCCATATTCTATCTTTCATTGTGATCCTCCTACTAGTAATTTTCTTTTTGCACGATGAGACATAAATACAGGAAGTATTTTAGGTAAAACTTCAATTTCAATATCTCCATCACATACATGTTCGCCATCAGCATTCCATTTAACATCTTGAGGTGCAGTGATTTTAAAGTAAGGCTCTTTTAAAACAATATCACTACTTACTTTTCTACCGAACCTTATAAAAAAACTTAAAACACGAAGTTTGGATAAAAAGCCTTTGCTCTCAAACAAATTAATTTCAAATAACCCATCATCTAATTTTGATTTTGTTTTAAATAGTAATGGAATTCCACCGACTCTATTTGCAGAAAGCCCAAGTAAGAGTGTGACATTCTTTTGAAATGATTGTTTTTTTGTTTGAAATTCCATTTGAAAATTATATTCTGATGTTAACTCTTTAATACCTTCGATATAATAGGCAATTTGACCAAATTGATTCAGTGATTGTCTAGAAATATCATAACTAATTCTAGTAAACAACCCTGCCGCTGCAGTATACATGAAATAATGTTCATTCATTTGATAAGCATCAATATATGCAGGTTTTGAATGTGTATAAAGTTCTAACGTTTTTTTAATATTTCTAGGAATGCCTAAGATGTTACTCACATCATTTGCAGATCCGTAAGGTAATACGCCTAATATGGGTTTTTTATCAAGTTTTAATAAGCCGTTTAATACCATTGAAATGGTACCATCACCACCAGCAACCATCACACAATCATACGTTTTTTTTGTTTGTAGTAAATATTTTTTAGCGTCATCTTGAGATACCGTCTCATGGATATCCAAAGGTATTTTTTTCTCTTTAAAAAATGATATAATTTTAGGTAAATCTTTTTGAATTTTACCTTTTCCTGATTTCGGATTAAAAATAAGTAAGTATGTCATGTGTTCTCCTGATGTTATTTTAGCATAAAAAAAGTGGTATTTCACCACTTTTTCAATTATATATGAATTGGTTTTCCATCGTAACCATGCGCTGCTTCTAATATAATTTCAGAAAGCGTTGGATGGGCATGGATGGTTTGGGCAATTTCTTCAGCGGTACCTTCAAGTTTCATGGTCACACCAATTTCACCTAGAAGTTCAGATGCATTATATGCAAGTAAATGGGCACCTAAGACTTCACCATACTTTTTATCAAAAATAATTTTAATAAATCCGTTTGGTTCATTTTCTCCTAAACTACGTCCATTTGCTGCAACAGGGAATGTCGAGACTTTATAATCTTTCCCTTGCGCTTTTGCTTCTTTTTCAGTTAACCCAATCATCCCGATTTCTGGAGATCCATAAATGGCACTTGGGATTTGCGTATAATCCATTTTTGTTTGATGTCCGCAAATGTTTTCAACAGCAACAAGTCCTTCAGTCGATGCGACATGCGCGAGCATGTATTTTCCATTTAAATCTCCAATAGCATACACGCCAGGCACTGAAGTTTCTAATTTTTCATTCGTGACAACTGAAGCACGGTCTAATTTAAGATTTAAAACTTCTAAACCTTCAGAATTTGGTTTCATACCAATGGATAGTAAGACAACTGAAGCTTTAATCGTTGTTTCTTTACCGTCTTTTAAGTATGTCACACTGTCTTTACCGATGGTTTTCACTTCAGCAGAAGTCAGTATTTCAATCCCGTCTTTTGCTAAGATTGGCGTATATTTACTACGAATATCATCATCAACTGTTGGTAAAATACCATCTAGTTTTTCAATAATCGTCACTTTTTTAGACATTGATGAGAAAATCGTTGCGAATTCTACACCAATGACTCCACCACCAATAATGACTAGTTCTTCAGGAATCGATTCAGTATCTAACATCTCTTTAGATGTTTTAACAAATCCAGATTGAAGTCCTTCTTTTAATCCTGGAATTGGAGGCGTTAATGGAGATGCACCTGTCGCTAAAATTAAATGTTTCGTTTCAAGTGTTTCGCCGTTCACTTCAACTTTATTTTTAGATAAAACTTTACCAACACCCATATAGACATCGACTTTGTTTTTCTTCAATAAACCTGATACACCACCAGTAAGCTGTTTGACAACCTTGTTTTTACGAGCGAGCATTTTTGACCAATCTAAAGATACTTTACCATCAATCACAACACCATAATCAAGTGCATATTGAACATATTTATAGACTTTTGCATTTTTAAGTAAGGTTTTTGTTGGAATACAACCCCAATTTAAACAAGCCCCACCAATTGACTCTTTTTCAATAATGGCTACTTTTTTGCCTAATTGTGCGCCTTTAATTGCAGCAACATAACCACCTGGTCCACTTCCTAATACAACGATATCGTATGATTTCATGATATCACCTTAATCAATGAGTAAAAGACTTGGATTCTCAAGGAGTTGTTTCACTAGGTTTAAGAAACGTCCTGCGTCTGCACCATCAATAATTCTATGGTCAACAGCAAGTGATAAAGGCATCACATATCCAGGAACGACTTGATCGCCACGAACAACTGGTTTTCTTGAAATATTACCGACTCCTAAAATGGCAACTTCAGGGTGATTAATAATTGGCGTTCCAAATGGTACACCAATGGATCCAAAGTTTGTAATTGAGAAAGTTGCATCTTTTAAATCTGCAAGTTGAACTTTACGATCTCTTGTTAAATCAGCAAGTCTTCTTGTTTCTCTAGCAAGACCAACAATAGATAGATGATCCGCATCTTTAATCACTGGAACGATTAAACCATCTGGAGTGTCAACAGCCATTCCTAAGTTATAAAATTTCTTTAATACCACTTGATCATTTTCTTGATCAAATGAACTATTGAAAATTGGGAATGCTTGAAGTGCTTTAACAACAGCTTTCATAATGAAAGGCATGTATGTAATTTTCACATCAGCATACAATTCTTGATTTTTAACGGATTGACGTAGTTCAACAAGTTGATCGACTTCTAATTCTTGAATTAAGACAGTATGTGGAATGATTTGTTTTGAACGCGTCATCGCTGAAACAATGGCTTTTCTTAACTTCGTAATTGGAACGACTTCAACATTACCTTGAGTAGAAATGGTCACTTTTGGAGCAGCAACTGTTTGTGTCGTTGTTTTAGGACTAGAAGAAGCTAAAATATCTTCTTTCATGACACGGCCATGTGCGCCTGTACCTTTGACTTGATTAATATCCACACCTAAATCACGTGCTAATTTTCTAGCAGCAGGGGTTGCAAGTGCTCTTTGTGCAGCTTCAGCTTTCGCTGGCGTTGCAGTCACACCTTCATTTGAAGATGCCATGACAGCAGATGAAACTTCAATTTCTCCGATGACACCTTGTTCATTTTCTTCGCCTTCTCCAGCAGCTTCTTTTTTAACTTCTTCAGTTGCTTTTGGTTGTTCAGCTTGTGGCGCTTCTCCGCCTGTACCATCATCAATGACAACTAATGTTTCACCAACGTGAATGAGTTGTCCAACTTGGGCACCTAATTTTTTAATGACACCAGACACTGGTGCTGTAAGTTCAGCATTGACTTTGTCTGTTTCAATCACAACTAAAAGTTGTCCTTCTTTAACAGCGTCGCCTTCTTTAAAATGCCATTCTAAAATGACACCTTCGTGTAAGCCTTCACCAACATCTGAAAATTTAAAATCAAACATGTAAGGCCTCCTTAAAATTTCGCAACTTTTTTAATTTCAGCTGCAATTCTTTCTGGTTGAATAAAAAAGAAATGTTCTCCACGTGGAAGTGGTACAGTAACGTCAAACCCTGTCACACGTGTAGGTTGTGCTTCTAAATGTAAGAATGCTTTTTCATTAACGAGTGCAATGAGTTCTGCACCTGGTCCATATGATTTAACAGCTTCTTGAACAACGACAAAGCGTCCAGTTTTTTTAACTGAGTTAATAATGGTTTCTTCATCAATTGGACTAATGGTTCTTAAGTCAATAAGTTCGATATCGATATTTTCGCCTTGAGCTTTAAGTAGTTCCATTGCTTTTTCTACTTCACGAACAAATGGTCCCCATGCAACAACGGTGACATCGCTACCTTCTTTAATGACTTTTGCTTTACCAATTGGTATACGATACATTTCTTCAGGCACTTCTTGTTTACCAGAACGGTAAATACGTTTTGGTTCCATGAAAATGACTGGATCTTGATCTTCAATCGCAGAAATTAAAAGTCCTTTTGCATCATAAGGTGTAGATGGCATGACAACTTTTAATCCTGGAATTTGTCCAAATAATGCTTCTAATGATTCACTGTGGTGTTCAAGGGCACGAATCCCACCACCAACAGGGAAACGAACAACAATTGGTAATCCGTAACGTCCACGTGAACGGTTACGGTATCTTGCCATGTGTGTAATGATTTCAGTAATTCCTGGGAAAACGAATCCATCAAATTGAATTTCTGCAACTGGAACGAGTCCATTGATAGCCATACCTATTGCTGAACCAGTAATTGCAGCTTCTGCAATCGGTGTATCAAAAACACGGTCTTCACCATATTTCTTTTGAAGTCCAGCAGTGACACGGAAAACCCCACCTTCAAATCCTGAGTCTTCACCGAAGACAACAACACGGCTATCGTCTTCCATTTTTTGATCGAGTGCTTGATTAATTGCTTGAACTAAGTTTAAAACAGCCATGATTATTTACCCTCGCTTTCTTCAAGGAATTTTTTGTGAGTTTCATATTGTTCAGTAAGTTGTGGTGTCATTTCAGCATATGTATATTTAAAGATATCTTCAAGTGTTGCCGCACCATTTGCTTCAACCCATTCAAATGTTTCTTTAACGAAATTGTTATTTTCTTCGTCAAGTTTTAATTCTTCTTCTTCAGACCAGTAACTTTTGTCCATTAAATATTTCTTGAAACGTGCGATCGGATCTTTTTTCGCCCATTCTTGTTCTTCTTCTTTTGTACGGTAAATGGATGGGTCATCAGATGTTGTGTGTGGTCCCATACGGTATGTAACAGCTTCAATTAAAACCACACCTTTACCAGAACGTGCATGTTCAGCAGCTGTTTGCATTGCAACATACATCGCAAGGACATCGTTTCCATCAACTTGAATGCCTTCTGCTCCAAACGCAACTGCTTTTTGAGCAAGTGTTTCTGCTTTTGTCGCTTTACGACGTGGTGTCGAAATCGCGTATTGGTTGTTTTGAATTAACACTACAAGTGGTGCATCATAGCTTGCAGCAAAATTTAAACCTTCATAAAATTCACCGTGTGAGGTACCACCATCACCGATGACTGCAAGTGCAACTTCACCTTTATTTAAGATTTTAGATGCATAAGCAAGACCTGCAGCGTGTGCAACTTGAGAACCAATAATAATGTTAATTGGTAAAATTCTCATGTCTTCTTCGAAATGGTTACCCCACTCGTTACCATACCAGTATAAATAGATTTGTTTTAATGGTACACCACGGTATAACATTAAGTTTAAATCACGGAATCCTGGTGATAACCAGTCTTTTTTATCAAGTGCAGCCATAGAACCAACTTGAGCAGCTTCCTGTCCCATGTTTGGTGCATACGTAAGCATACGCCCTTGACGTTGATATTGTAATGCTTTGATATCTGCAACACGACCTAATGTCATGGTTTTATACATTTTTAAAAGCGTCTCTTTATCAATTTTAGGTTCAAGTTTCGCATTAACTACGTTTCCTTGGGCATCTAAAATTTCAAGGCGCTTTCCTTTTTGTGGATCGAAATCTTTGAATTGCATATAAGCCTCCTATCGAATTTACATTACTTATTATAGTGTTTTTAGCGTTTTTTTACAACACATTCGGTTATTTTTGTTTGTTGATAACGTTTTTATATTGATTTATTTTTTGAAATGTTTTTTTGTAAAATTAAAGTCAGTTCTCGAATTGTTTTCACAGCAACTGCAGTGGATGCTCCTGATGGGTCTAAATACGGGTTAAGTTCTACTAAATCACATCCAACGATGTGACCTAATTTCTCAAATTGTTCAAACGCCCATAATACATCTTTATATTGCATGCCACCTGGTTCAGGTGTCCCAGTTCCTGAGACGACTGATGGATCTAAGACATCGATATCAATGGTGATATAAACAGGAACATTCTTTAGTTTTTCGACGGCTTTATCTAATCCTTCAAAATCAAATAGTCGTTGATAAATATGTTTTTTTGCCCAATCAAATTCATGTTGATCACCACTTCTAATCCCAAATTGATAAATGGTGTGATCTCCTAAAAACTTGTGTGCATGATACATAAAGGTTGCATGAGAGAGTTCTCTACCAAAAAACGATTCACGTAAATCTGTATGTGCATCCAAATGAATGACGTGTAAATTGTCATATTTTTCTTTTGCAGCTTGTAGTACTGGTAAGGTTACAAGGTGTTCTCCACCAATCATGACTGGAAATTTGTCATCTTCATAAATCTTTTTAGATGTTTCATACACAACTTTTAAGCTGTTTTCAACATCACCAATTGGCAACTCTAAATCTCCAATATCAGAGGTTTTATAATCTCTTAAATTAGCTTCACGGTATGGGGAATACCACTCAATTCCAAAGGAATCAACTCGTACTTGATTTCCAGCAAATCTTGTTCCTGGTCTAAAACTTGTGGTCCAGTCCATTGGAACACTGAATATCACGACATCACTATCTTCATATTCACTTTTACAACTTTGAAAACTTAAATCGACTTTCTTAAAGCTCATCGTCTATCCCCTCCCATTTAGGCCATGTTAATTTATCTACAACTTTAAAATATCCATCTTCTGATTCACTTAATATAGTTGAACCTTGAGATATGTAAAACACAAGTTCATCAACAAGTGCTTGATCAATGATTTCACCTGGAATTAATATTGGAATACCAGGAGGATAAATCATCACGGATTCAGCAGCAATTTCTCCAATCGCTTCTTCGTATTTTACATTTCTAGTTGGTGCATGATGCGCACTTCTAGGTCTGACGTAAGCTTCAGGAAAACTCCCTTTAGGTTTAAATGTTTCAACTTTTAAATCTTGATGACCATAGGTATTTGATACATCCACCAGTGCATCATACAATCTATCTAAATGTGATTGAGTTGTTCCAACAGATAACACGCACAAAACGAGTTTAGTTTCTGCAAGTTCAACTTGTATATCATATTTTTCAGATAAAAGATGATACATATCAAACCCGGTAAGTCCTAAACCTGTGACTTTGATAATCAGTTTGGTTTCATCAAAATGCGTTGCACCTTGCTTTAAGAAATCTTCTTTTGTCGATGCGCTTAAACCTTTAAGCATATTGATTTTTGTAACTACTTCTCTTACGTTAGGAATTAAGTTTTCAATTTTATCTTTTGCATGAAAATACATGGCTTTTCTAGCAACATCAAGGCTTGCGAGTAATAATGCTGATGGTGATGTGGATTGAACCATATGAATGGTTGCGACTAATCTTGTGTAATCAAAACGTAAGCCTTGTGCTAAAATCGCTGAACTTTGTGTGAGAGACCCACTTGTTTTATGAATGGATGTTGCTGATAAATCAGCACCAGCTTGCATGGCAGTCATTGGAAGTTCATCACTAAAGACCATGTGAGAACCGTGTGCTTCATCAGCGAGAACAAGCATGTTGTGTTGGTGGACAATATCAACGATCTCTTTGATGTTACTTGCAACTCCGAAGTACGTTGGGTTAATGACGAGGACTGCTTTCGCATCAGGATGATTTGCTATTTGTATTTTTAAAGCTTCTAGTGGCATATGATTCGCAATTCCTAAATCTTCATCAATCACAGATTCCACAAAAATAGGCTTTGCACCACTCATAATAAGTGCTGAAATAATGGATTTATGAACGTTACGAGGCATAATGATTTTTTCTTTTGCTTTTGCTGTTGACATAATCAACGCTAAAATTCCTAAGGTTGTTCCACCGGTTAGAAAAAATGCGTGTTCCGCTTTAAAAGCATCAGCAAATAAAGCTTGTGATTCTTTAATGACACCTTTAGGAACATTTAAATTATCTAATCCATCTGGTGCATTGACATCAAATCTAAAGACCTCTTTACCTAAGATTTTTGTCATATCATTTTCAAAAAAACCCATTTTATGACCGGGTACATCAAAAGGGACTCTATCTTTTTTTGTATATTCAACGAGTTTAGTAAAATATGGGGTTAATTGATGATTCATAAGGCCTCCTATGTGCACTCATATTGTATCATGAAGTTATCTTGAACGCACGTTTTATCAATATAATGTATGGTATAATTTAACTATCATTTGATCAGATTCATTTTTTTAAATCTTCGGATGACAATCTTTCGTTTAAATCACATAAAAAAGACAAAATTCATCAAACTATAAAATATCAAGAGGAAAAATCATGAATATACTTATCTTTTTAATCTCATTTGTTATCTTTTTTATCATTGACATCTTATGGTTAGGCTTGTTTGCTAAAAAGATGTATCAAACACAAATTGGTTATATTTTAGCCAAGAAACCGAATTGGTATGCAGCGATTGTTTTTTATGTCTTGTACATTATCTTTTTAATGATTTTTGCAATCGTTCCAGCTTTAGATGCAATGTCACTTAGTCATGCCATGCTTTATGGTGGTCTTTATGGTTTTATAACTTATGCAACCTATGACTTAACCAATTTAGCAACACTTGAAAAATGGCCGCTTAAAGTCACTCTCATTGATATCACATGGGGAACATTTTTAGGATTTTCTGTATCCACGCTCACCTATTTAATCGGTAGTCTTTTATGACACATTTTATCTTATTAGCAGTTGTTCTTTTAATTTACTTACATCTTTGGTTTTTAATTAGTATGATTAAAAAAAACCTAGGTCTGATTGATATCGCATGGGGATTAAGTTTTGTTGTGATTACTTGGACGGTGTTTTTATATAAAGAAGTCATGACAATCGCGTCAATTTCGATACTAAGTTTTGTTACTTTATGGGGGTTAAGACTGACCTATTACTTATTTTTACGTAACTGGTCTAAACCAGAAGATTACCGTTATGTCAACATGAGAAAGAAATGGGGGAAAATCCCTTATTTACATGCTTATTTTAAAGTCTTTTATCTTCAAATATTACTTGCATTCGTGATTTCATTACCGCTTCAAAGTGTGTTTTATGTCAAAGAAGGACGTGAATGGTTTCATTATGTGGTGTTAGGATTAGGTATTGCTTTATTTATCATTGGTTTTGTGTTTGAAAGTGTCTCAGATGCTCAACTTAAACGCTTTAAATCTAACCCAAGTAACAATGGAAAAATCATGGATAAAGGTTTATGGGCATATACAAGACATCCTAATTACTTTGGTGATTTTATGATTTGGATCAGTTATTTTGTCATTATGTTTTATAGTTTTGATTTGAATTATGTTTTTGCAATCATTGGAGCACTAATCATGGGATATCTACTTAGATTTGTTTCTGGAGTTCCTTTACTTGAAAAAAGATATAAAGATAACGAACGCTATCAAGCGTATGCAAAGCATACACCTATTTTCTTTCCTAAATTAAAAAAATAAGTCCACATGGACTTATTTTTTTATACTTTCAACATAGTTGATGTATTTTTTCATGTCAAACTTTCTTTCTAACCCTTTATCGTTCATATAACGCAATTTACCTAAAATCGTTCTTTCATTCCATGCACGATCGTGACGCCCGTAATTCCAAGCAACACTCGTATATGAATTCGGATCTCTACCATCTAAAAAGTATTTATTATTTAAGTACAGGGTCGTTTCGTAAGCTTCTTGATATGAGTTTGACCATTCAATGATTTTTTTAGCCCAATACATGCGCATGTAATTATGCATATAACCACTAAATTTCATTTCATCCATGGCAGCATTGAAATAAGGATCATGCGTTTGAGCCTCTTCTAAGCTATCTTTTGAATAAATATAAGGTCTATAGTCATCTTGATGCTCTTCCATCGTTTTGTATGCCCAAGGTTCTGTCATAGATTCAAATTGATCGTAATTTTGATTATAATATACAAAATTAAACGCAAGTTCTCTTCTCACAAACACTTGTTCAAAAATGCCATCAAAAGTCTCTTGATTAATCGTCCCTTCTTCTTTAGCATGCTGAATAGCGTGTACGATTTCAAGTGATGAGATTTGACCAAAATGTAAATACGGTGACAATGTAGACGTCACTTGTTCACCTGGTGCATTTCTTTCTAAATAATCTTTTGCTTTAAATTGAATAAATGTTTGAAGTCTTTGAACTGCTTCTTGGTATCCACCTTTAAATAAAGATGTCTCGATCACGGATTGATCAATAGGAAGTGTTTCTATAAAAGCATCTAAATCATTTAGTTCTACATCTGAAGTAAGTTTTTGATATGGACCTGAATATGAAGGTAACATGTCATGATCATTAAAGACATCAAAAAGTTTATGAAGTTTAGGACGTATGGTATATGCCCCGTATTCCATTTTACTAGATGCATGTTCCACAGGAACAATCAGCTCTGTATCAATTTCAATAATGGTATTTTTACCTTTAATACGTTGATATAAAGCGTTTCTCCATTGTCTTGGTTGTTTTAAGTAGGCTTTATCAAGTATTAATACATCACCGTCATTGATGTGCTTTGAAATCGTTTCATCAGGAAGACCAAAAGTTGTTTTAAAAGGGATGTTAAGTTCTAGAAACGTGCGTTTTAATTCCTTGATTCCTTCTAACATAAACATATAGTGTCTACGGTTTGCATCCTTGTAAGAAGGTATAATATTAAAAATCACTTGAAGTTCACTGACATTTTTGTTTGCAAGTTCAATTGCATAATTAAGTGCATGATTATAATGGATGCGTTGTGCACTTTGCATCCAATATATGATTTTATTTTGATTGTTACTATTCACTTCTTGAATGACTTTGATTCTACTCGTATTCATATTTACTCCAAAATATGTATTTTATTGAAGCTTTTTAATGATTTCTATTTTTTTATCATTTGATACAAAATGTTTCTTAGTAAATACATCATAATCAGTCATACATTCATCTAGGATGGCTTCATATAATTTAGCTGCATATAAAAGTGGTTTTCTTATATCTTGACTAAAAGCATCGATATGATCATATGCGTATTGATAGTATTGTCTTGCTTGAGAAGCTAATTCATCAAATAGTGTTTTAAAAGATTCTGTCGGTCCATTCTTGACTTCATGTTCGATCTTTATTTGATGTTTTTTTAATGATTCTTGTGAGATATAAATCCTACCTTTAAGATAATCTTCTCCAACATCTCTTAAAAAATTAGTGATTTGCATTGCATATCCAAGTTGAATTGCAAATTCTTTTAATTCTTGATGTTTGCTTGGTGCTAAAATTGGAAGTAACATCAGTCCTACTGAAGAGGCCACGTAATAACAATACTCTAATACATCATCCATGGTTTCATACGAAGCGATGGTGATATCCATC
Organism: Bacillota bacterium; assembly: GCA_027620815.1. GTDB lineage: Bacteria > Bacillota_I > Bacilli_A > Acholeplasmatales > Acholeplasmataceae > UBA8290. The sequence goes on from JAQCDH010000006.1 coordinate 11,710, forward strand.
CTTTGACCTTGAATCATCTCAAAGTATGGTTGATAGTCATAATTTTCACCATAAAACTGATCTTTGATAAGAGTCAAAGCTTTAAATACTTTTAGTGATGTTTTCTTATGATTTTTAAATGCTTCTAGTTCTAATTCTAATTGTTTAAGACCATTTATATCTTGATGTTCATCAATTAAATCATCAGCATAACGACAAAAAGCATAAACAACGTAAATGGCTTGTCTCTGCTTTTTGTTTTCAATTTTTGAAAAAGCTTTATAAAAGGTGAGTGAATTTTTTTTAATGATCTGTTCGCAGTACTTAATAAGACGTCTCTCTCTTAAGTAAATTAAAGTTAGTAAGATGACAACGACACCTGCAAATATCAATAAACTTAATGTAAACCAATCATTCATGCGGATGATCCTTTAATATTTCATTGACAGCAAGTTTTGCTGATTTTAAAACAATTGGAACGCCAGGACCAGGATGCGTTGATGATCCAGTGAAATATACATTTTTTAAAGGTTTTAACGTTGCTTGAGGTCTGAAATATAAACTTTGACTCAATGTAGGACGAAGTCCAAACGTTCCACCATGATTTAAATTAAATTTTTCTTCCCATGTATTTGGGGTAGAGACATGCATGACTTCAATGTGTTCTCTAATATCATGGAATGTTGGAATTTGTTCAATCATCGATAAAATCTTAGATTGATAATGCGTTACTTGAGTTTCATCCCAGTTAACATGTTTATCTTGTGTATTGGGTACAGGTACTAAAACATATAAGATTTCTTTTCCTTTAGGCGCGACACTTTCATCAATTTGAGACGGTGAATATAAATAAAATGATGGATCTTCAGGAATCACTGACTCAAATAAATCATTAATATTTCTCTTAAAGTCCGCTGCAAATCTTAGTGAATGGATATCAGTTGGATACTTTTTATCAAGTCCCATATACATAATGAATACTGATGATGAATAGGTCATCCTTTTTAATTTTTTATCTTTATATTTTCCTCTGTTTTTACGCTCTTTGATTAAGTTTTCAACAGCCCAAGGAAAATCCGCATTGGTTAAAATAATATCTGCTTCTTTGATATCATCTTTAATTCTTACGCCATGTGCGATTTGATCTTTAATCATAATCTCATCAACAGATTGGTTTAAGTGAATTTTTCCGCCTAGCTCTAGGAAACGTTTTTCCATGGCTGCTGCCATTTGATACATACCACCTTTAATATAATGAATTCCATATAATAACTCAATCATCGGTATGATGGTATAAATGGAAGGTCCTTGGAATGGAGAAACACCAACATATAATGTTTGAAAAGATAATGCTTGTCTTAGTTTTTCATTTTTAACGAATTTAGAAATAGAATCATATGCATTGTTAAGTGTTTTTAAACGGTACCCGTGATAAGGTGTTTTTAAGTTAAAAAAATCTCTTTTTCTTCGATATGAAACATCTAAAAAATGCTTTTTTGCAATAATATAGCGTCCGTATACATCAGATAAATACGATAAATAACCATACGCTTCTTCTTCACCAAAATTTTCAAGTTCTTTCATCAATTTGTTTAAGTTTGAAGATACTTGAAATGACGTTCCGTCTCTAAAATAAAGTTTATAAAGTGGATCAAGTGCTGTCATTTCTAAATAATCATCTGGATCTGCTCCCGATGCTCTAAATACGTCTTTATATTCTTCAGGTAACATCGTAATGGTTGGGCCATAATCAAAGGTGAATCCTTTATCTTTAAGTTGAAACATACGACCGCCGACACGATCGTTTTTTTCATAGATTTCAACTTGAAATCCTAAAGTTTGAAGTCTGATTGCTGAAGATAGCCCAGCTGTGCCAGCACCAATGATAATGACTTTTTCCATATTCACCTTATTTACTTCCATATTTTACCATAACAAAAAAATTCTCTAACATCATGATAGATTGTGTGATATACTCAAGGCATAATCATAATATAAAGGAGATTATTATGTCTACAGAAGTTCAAACATTAAATGTTGATGTGAAAATCGATAAACTCATCTCATTTAATAAAAAAATGGGTATTGTCCATTTAGTTCAAGGGTTGTTTATGATGATTTTTGCATTCTTCATCTACCCGAATATGACAGGTCAGGGAACATTTACCATTCCAGTCATCGGTAATTATTTAGAGTTTATTCAAGGTGAAGGTTTAGTTCTAACAAATACGGATACACTATTTGAGTTACCTTTCCTACAACTAACCGCAAGCTTCTTACTTATTTCTGGTATTTTCCATTTTCTGATTGCATTTGTTTGGAAAGATGAATACCGTGCTGGTTTAAAAGTTGGTATCAATAAATTTAGATGGTATGAATACGCATTATCTTCTTCTATCATGATCGTTTTAATTTCATCTTTATTTGGTGTGAGAGATGTTGCTGTCTTTGCATTAATCGCATTTGCAAATGCTGCAATGAACTTCTTTGGTTTAGATATGGAATTACTTAACCAAGGTGAATCTAAAGCTGGTAAAAAAGTCAACTGGTTACCGTTTATCTTTGGGTCAATCGTTGGTCTTGCACCATGGGTCGCAATTGCATTTTATATTGGTGTCAACCCTAATATTGCAAATGTACCTGGATTTGTTTGGGCAATTTTAGGAACATATTTTGTAGCATTTAATACTTTCCCCGTAAACATGTACTTACAATATGCAGGTATTGGTAAGTTTAAAGATTATTTACATGGTGAAAGAGGTTATGTCATTTTATCCCTTGTTGCTAAGACATTATTAACATGGCTTGTTCTCTTTGGAGCATTCCAACCTTCATAAGATGTGCTATACTAAAGACTAAGGAAACTTAGTCTTTTTTTTAGGAGAAAATCATGTTTTATAAAACTTTTCATCCAGAAATATTTCAAGGGCATTTGAAGAAAAAAAACTATTTTGAGGGTTGGTATTTTAAATATGTTTCAAAAAGTTTGTCACATACGTTTACATTCATTCCCGGAATAAGTTTAAATAAAAAAGATACACATGCGTTCATACAAGTTTTTATTTCTGATCGAACGAAAGAGAAAGAAACGTTAAAAACATATTATTTTAAATATGATATTAACGCTTTTTCTTTTCATCCAAAAACTTTCAAAATTCAAATTGCTGAAAATATGTTTTCTAGCGACTCTATGTTTTTCTCTATCGATAACGACGAATTAGATCTCCAAGTACACTTAGAAAATCTACATCTCACTCCGATTAAAAAAAGTTTATTGTTTCCCTCTATTATGGGACCATTTGGCTATTTAAAATTTATGGAAACGTATCATGGCATTGTCTCGATGTCACATCAAGTGAAAGGGTCAATTCTCTTAAAAAAAGAAGCCATTTCATTTAACCAAGGAAAGGGTTATATCGAAAAAGATTGGGGAACATCTTTTCCTAGCAGTTACACATGGATGCAATCCAATCACTTTAAAGATTCTAAAACATCGTTTATGTTATCTTATGCAACTATTCCCTTTTTATTTTTCAAATTTAAAGGACTCATCAGCGTATTAATTGTACAAGGAAAAGAGTACCGTTTTGCAACTTATAATTTGAGTTCCGTGAAACAACTGAACTATGATGAGAGTTCCGTTTCAATTACAATCAAGAAACGATCTTTAAAATTAGTTGTCACTGCGACAACATCAGACTATAAAGATTTACCTTCACCAAGATTAGGTCAAATGAATGAAACCATTAAAGAGGGATTATCTGGAAATATAACTTTAAAACTATATAAAAAGAACACCCTCATCTATGAAGATGAAGGTGTTGCTTCTGGTATTGAGATTATGTTAGAACCAAGATAAATGGAGTCAACAATGAATTTATATATTTTCCAAAATGATTTACGAATACATGACCACCCTTTACTAAAAAAAGCGATGGATCAAGGTCCAGTCATAGGACTTTTTGTATTTGATGATATTTGGTTTAAAAATAATCAATTTGGATTCCAAAAGAAAAGTAATCATTGGCTTTCTTTTATATATGACACATTACTTGATTTAAACAAACAACTCCATACATTAAATATTCCACTTCTAGTGAAAAAAGGTAACTTTAATGACATCATAAAAACATTGATTTCTGATTATTCGATTGACTCTATTTACTATGAAATACTACCAGGATATGAAGAGAGAAAAAGATATGATTTTATATCTACTTTAAATATATCATCCTATCACGAGGAAATGAAACCTTTATATAAAACACACTTGCTACCTTTTTCAGTTCAGGATTTACCTTTTATATTTACACAATTTAGACACCAAATCGAACGGCTAAATATTGATTTTAAAGAAAGTGAACCTTTAGTACCACAATCCAAAACAACTATAGAAAGCGACATTCCATGTCTTAATGATCTAAATATATTACAAACAACCCATTATATTAAACCTGGTGAATCAGAAGGCTTAAAACATTTATCGCAGTATTTGTTTACTCATCAACTTGCTAAAACATACAAGGATACACGAAATGGCATGTTAGATTTTAACGATTCTACGAAATTTTCAGCCTACCTTTCAATCGGATCCTTATCAGTAAGACGTATTATGAATGAAGTAAAAAAATATGAATTAAACTGTGTCAAAAATGATTCGACATATTGGATATATTTTGAGTTATTATGGCGAGATTACTTTTATTTTGTTCATAAAAAATATGACAATCGCATTTTCAATCAAGAAGGCTTGACTCAATATCATCATACATCTCATAACCCTCACAACATTACAGCTTGGAAAGAAGGGAAAACAGGTTACCCTCTTATTGATGCAAATATACGACAACTTGTTCAAACTGGCTATATGTCAAACAGGGGAAGACAAAATGTTGCTAATTTCTTTACTAAATTTTTAAACCAAGATTGGCGTATTGGTGCGGCGTTTTTTGAAGCTTATTTAATTGACTATGATGTTTCTTCTAATACTCTTAACTGGCTATACAATGCTGGACTAGGAAATGATCCTAGAGAAAATAGAATGTTTAATTACATCACTCAAGGAGAACGCTATGATAAGAATTGTAAGTATTTAGATGCATTTCTACCTGAATTAAAAGGTGTTCCGACTCATTTAAAATATCAAATAAGCGAACTATCGGAACAAGAACGTGTTTCATATGGTATTCAAAATTATCCAAGACCCATAAAAAAGGTAGCTAAATTATGAAGAGATTGGTGTTGTTCCCATTTCAACTTAATCGTAGTTACATCGATCATCTTAATGTAGATTTTGATGAAATCCTTGTGATTGAGCATTTATCTTTTTACAAAAGATATCCTTATCACAAAAAAAGAATTGCACTCCATCATAGTGCGGTTTTGCATTTTGTTGATATGTATCAAAAAACATATCCTGTTAAGCATCTTCTTATTGAAGATTTAAATGACTTCTATAATACATATAATAATCCTCACATCTATATGTTTTTACCCAATGACCAATCAGATTTTAATTTTATAAAGCCTTTAACCGAAGTTACATACGTTGATGACCCGATGTTTATCGTGTCCAGAGAAGAATGGAAATCTTTACTTGTAAAAAAACCTTGGAAAATGGATACTATATATAGAAAACTCCGTCATAAACATTCCATCTTAATGGATCATGACTTACCCATCGGTGGAAAATTCTCTTTTGATGGTGAGAATAGAAAACCCTATAAAAAAGGATTACATTTTCATGAACCTCTTACATTTGAAATCGATGCTTTAACTCAACAATCAATTGATTGGACAAACGCTCTATTTAAAGATCATCCAGGTAATTTAGATTCATTTATTTATCCAGTTTCAAACGCTCAAGCAAATCAAGCACTCAAACATTTTATTGACTACAGACTTTCAACGTTTGGTGATCATCAAGATGTCATGATTAAAAATGAACCTTATATGTCTCATGCGCTTATATCTTCTTCGTTAAATTTAGGTCTACTGAATCCTATGGATGTGATTAAATCAGTTGAACAAGCCTATCATGATGGATTATGTCGTATTGAACCTGCTGAAGGTTTCATTAGACAAGTCTTAGGTTGGCGCGAATATATTCGTGGAGTATATTTGATGACACCTGATTACCATAAAAAGAATGCATTAAATCATCATATACCTTTACCCTCTTTTTATTGGGATGCAAATACAGATTTATCGTGTTTATCTCATACCATCAATGAAACCATAGAAAATGGGTATAATCATCATATTCAAAGACTCATGGTTTTATCCAATTATGCTAATCTTATTGGTGTCAACCCGAAGGAAGTTAATGATTGGTTTAATAGTATGTATATTGATTCTTTTGACTGGGTTGTAACACCAAATGTTATGGGAATGGGTTTATATGCTGACGGTGGATTAATGTCTACGAAACCTTATATTTCTGGTGCTTCTTATATTAAAAAGATGAGTAACTATTGTGACGGATGTAAATATGATCCAACCATAAAAACAGGTGAAAAAGCGTGTCCGTTTAATGGTTTATACTGGAATTTTATAGACAATCATAAAGACACTTTAAAACCTAACCCTAGAATGTCAATGATGGTTAACTTATTAGATAAGATGGATAGTGAAACAAAACAAAATCATTTACATCGTGCTCAATTACATATAAAAAGTATCAAATAAAAAAAGACCTCCACTTTATGAATAGTGAAGAGGTCTTTTTTTTATTTTAGTTTTTTATATTTTTTAAAACATTTACCATTTCAACGGCTGATAAAGCTGCATCAAAACCTTTGTTTCCAGCTTTTGTTCCTGCACGCTCAATCGCTTGTTCGATAGAATCCGTTGTAAGTACTGCGTTAATCACTGGAACACCACTATCAAGTGACACTGAGGCAATGCCACTGGTGACTCCGTTTGCAACCATATCAAAGTGTGGTGTTGCACCACGAATGACTGCACCACATGCAATGATTGCGTCATAAGTTTTTAATTCTACCACTTTTTTAACTGCAAGTGGAATTTCATATGCACCGGGCACTGCAACAACTGTGATATCTTTTTCATCAACACCGTGTCTAATTAAACCATCTTTTGCACCTTCAACAAGTTGTTTGACGATCATATCATTAAATCGACTCATGACAATTGCAATTTTAAAACCTTTACCCATGTAATTTCCTTCAATCGTTTTCATAACTACTCCTTTATATCGAGCATATGCCCAAGTTTTTGTTTTTTTGTTTTTAAATAAAATTCATTTTTTTCATTGTGATTCATTTGTATCGATATACGATCTGAAATCTTAATTCCATACCCTTCAAGTCCAACGATTTTCCTTGGATTATTGGTCATTAAATGGATTGATTTTACACCTAGATCTGCAAGGATCTGAGCACCAATACCGTAATCTCTTAAATCATCTTTAAAGCCTAATTTTAAATTTGCTTCAACCGTATCATACCCTTGATCTTGAAGATGATATGCTTTAATTTTATTAATTAAACCGATGCCTCTTCCTTCTTGTCTCATATATAATACAATTCCTAAACCTTCTTCTTCAATTGTATGCATGGCTGCATGAAGTTGATCTCCACAATCACAGCGTAAAGATCCAAACGCATCTCCAGTTAAACACTCTGAGTGTACTCTTACTAACACATTTTCTTTACCTTTAACATCACCTTTAACCAGTGCCACGTGATGTTCTTTATTTAATGTGTTTTCATATCCTATCACTTCAAATTCACCCGAAATCGTAGGCATGACTGCACTTGCAGAACGTGTAATGTACGTTTCTTTTTTTCTCTTATATTCAATAAGATCCTGAATTGAAATAATTTTTAGTTGATGTTTCTCTTTATAAATCATTAAATCATCTAGTCTTGCCATGGATCCATCATCGTTCATGATTTCACAAATGACACCTGCTGGTTTAAGACCTGCAAGTACAGCAAGATCGATACTTGCCTCTGTATGACCGGCACGCTTTAATACGCCACCTTCTTGAGCAATTAAAGGAAAAATATGTCCAGGTTTTCTAAAGTCACGATGGGTTGCCTTGTCGCTCACTAACAATTGAATTGTGTGCGCACGTTCTTTTGCTGAAATCCCTGTATTTGTATCCATTGCATCAACAGATACTGTGAAATTGGTTCTAAATACATCCGTATTTTTTTTAACCATTTCATCTAGTCCTAGTTTGATAGCATCGGATTCTTTAAGTGGTACACAAATAAGCCCTTTTCCGTAAGTTGCCATGAAATTGACATCTTCAGGTCTTACTTTTTCAGCGGCCATGACAAGATCGCCTTCATTTTCTCTATCTTCATCATCGACAACAATGACCATCTTACCTAATTGGACATCTAAGATTGCTTCTTCAATGGTGTTGAGTTTAATAGCCATAATCTTTTAAGGTCTCCTTTGTAAGATTTTCTTTGGTGGGTTCTAATAATTTTTCAACATATTTAATCATCATATCCATTTCTAAATTCACCTGATCACCCACTTTTTTATTAAGTAACGTTGTTTGATCTTTTGTATGAGGGATAATAGAAACTGAAACTCCTTTAGATGTTAATCTTGATATTGTTAAACTAATACCATCAATCGCGATTGATCCTTTTAAAATACAATATTTTCTTAAATGTTCCGGAACATCAATATCAACCCATGTTGCATTATCCTCAAAAAATGTATTTGAAATCACACCCACATCATCGATATGTCCAGAAACCATATGACCACCAAAACGATCTCCCATTACCATCGCTTTTTCTAAGTTCACCTTTGAACCAACTTCTAAAGTCCCTAAATTAGATCGTCTTAATGATTCTGCCATAACATCAACTGAATACATGTTATCTTTTAACGTTGTAACTGTGAGACATAACCCATTAGCTGCAATCGAATCACCAATAGAAACATCATCTAAGATAGAGGATTCGATTGTAATTTGTTGTGATTTTGATCCTTTTTTTATTGATGTGATTGTTCCGACATCTTGAATAATTCCTGTAAACATATGTTTATTTTCTCCCTGTGATTTTGATATTGTTTTCAAATATTTGAAATGAAACATCTTTTAATTCAAGTGCTTCACTCATCGTTGAAATGTTTAAATGTTGAAGTGTTTGTGTACCACCAATGAATTTTGGAGCCACATAAACTTGAATCTCGTCAAACAATTTTTCTCTTAAAAAACTTTCGTGAAGTGTTTTACCACCTTCAACCATAATATTTTGAATGCCCAATTCGTGTAATTGATTTAACAACCTCTCTAAATCAATAACATCATCTTTGCTTTGAATATAGATCACGTGATTGCCAAGATGTTCTATCTGGTTTCTTTTTTCTTCTGGCATCAAAGATGTGATGATCCAAGTTTCTAATTCGTCTTGGATGACTTTACTATTGATGGGAACATCTCCTTTTGGATCTAAAATAACTCTAATCATTTGTTTTCCTGTATAGTTTTCTAATCTTATGTTAAGTTTTGGATCATCTTGAATTACAGTATTAAGTCCAACCATGATGGCTTGGTATTTTGATCTCGTGTGATGAACATCTAATCGTGAAGCTTCATTTGTGATCCATGAACTATCCATGGCATCAGTTGCATATTTACCGTCTAGTGTTAACGCCATTTTTAATAAAACATAAGGTTTATTTTGAGTAATGTAATGATAGAAATGTTGATTCATCACATTGCTTTGTTCTTGAGAGATACCTAAATGTACTTCTATCCCTGCATCTTTTAACATTTGGATACCTTTACCAGCAACTAAAGGATTTGGATCTAATGTCGCAACATAGACTTCTTTAATACCTTTTTCAATAATCTTTTTAGCACAAGAACCTGTTTTACCTTCATGGCTACATGGCTCTAATGTGACATACATTGTTGCACCAGTAACGTCTTCTTTAGCGTTTAGAAAAGCATTGATCTCAGCATGGGCTTGACCATATTCTTGATGATAACCTTCACCAATAATTTGATTATTTTTAACAATAACTGCACCAACAAGAGGATTTGGTTTGACATTAAGACCTCCTTTTTCGGCAAGTTCTAATGCTTTATTCATGTAAAAATCATTCATGATATGCTCCTAATAAAATAAAAATGCCCATTTTCAGGGCATGGAAAAGTAAAAATAAGGTTAAAAAACCATATCTTCTCCCATCCAGACTATACTGTCGGTTTTGGAATTTCACCAAATCCTGCCCGTAGGCTCGCGGACTTTACCGCCGATCGGGAATTGCACCCTGCCCTGAAGATTGTATTACAAATGTAGTATAACATATCATTTATAAAAAAAGCGATATCTTATATATCGCTTATTAAATATGTAAAATATTAGGATGCTAAAACAGATGCAATTCTTTCTGAGATGGTTGGATGATTATAATAGAGTTTAACGTATAAAGGATGCGGTGTAAGATTTGCAAAATTTTCAACGACTAATACTTTAAGTGCACTAATCATTGCTTCTTTAGAAGTGTGCTTTGCTGCAAAGGCATCTGCTTTATATTCAAATTCTCTTGAAATATAATTGGAGATAAGTCCTATGAGTGTATTTACAGGTGATAGTAAGATTGCCATTAATATGATTGCAAATCCAAAGTTGATACTTGAAAGACTAAATGCTGTATGGAGCTCAACTGTTGATAAGATAAACCCTAGAATAGAAACATAAATACCGATCACAAATAATTGTTGAAATAAAAGTTTTAACGTATCTTTATGAGTTGCATGTCCAAGTTCATGTGCTAAAACTGCTAATATTTGATCTTCTGATAATTTTTCAATCAATGTATCAAATAATACAACTTCTTTTGTTTTACCAAGTCCACTAAAAAATGCATTGAGTTTAGTGGATCTTTTTGAACCGTCCATCTCATAAATACGTTTTACTTCAAATCCTAATCTTAATGCGAGTGCATCAATCTTTGTTTTTAAAGATCCCTCTTCTAATAGCGTAAGTTTATTAAACAATCTTACAAATAGGCCATTAAATAAGAATAAGATTAACATGATCACAAATATCACGATATACGCACCAATGACAAAATTCCAAATATTTTCTTTTAAAGCATCAAAGATGACAAAAAGTAAACTGATGATGCCGCCACCAAAAACAATCGTAAGTATGAGACTTTTTATTTTATCAACAACAAATAATTTCTTAGTGACCTTATTAAATCCAAAAGCTTCTTCGATTTTAAAGATGCGATAGTATCTAAATGGAATGCCCAATAAAAAGGTGATTAAAAAATATGTAAATAGAAAAAATAACGTTTGTAATAATGAACTCGAGCTAATTCCAATGACGAATGTCTCGATTGCACCAAATACGCCGAAGACTAAAAGTAAGACCATTAAGAGTGTCGAAACGGTATTAGAAACGAGTCCAAATTTGAAATTTGCCATCGAATATGAGAGCCATTTTTTGTATTTTTCATCATCATATAATCCTTGAACATTTTCAGGAATCGGTTGGTTTTTATATCGATAGTTTAAAATTGAGACAATTAGTTCAAATATAAACATTGCTAAAATAAGTCCAATTACTACATAAAAGTATGTATTCATCACGAATCTCCTAACTTTTTTATATTATAGCATAGTTTAAATCCATAAATTATCATAAAGTATCATTCCTTCTTAAGATATGACTTAATCACCCTTTCACATGTTATAATATTACTATTAGAGGTCTTTATGTTATCATTTTTTTTCGTCAATGCATGGCCATATTATCTTTTTTATATTGTGACCATTTTATGGATTGCTGAGTTCGTTATTTTTCCTTCTCATCTAAAAAAACAATCCAAACAAGAGAAAAAAAGCTTTTTCTTTATTTTACAGTTTATACTACTTATTATTGTTCTTAACTTTATTTTTGGTTGGTTTCAAATAGGCACAATAAAAAATCAAACCATACAAACCATACTCAATTATGTCGGGATCACATTATATATCCTTGGGTTATCTTTAAGATATATCTCAGTTATTCATTTAGGGCGATTTTTCACAAGAAATGTTGCTGTATCAGACACTCATGAACTCATTTCAAGTGGACCCTATAAAATTTTAAGACATCCGTTATATTTAGGTTTGTTTTTATTATCAACAAGCGTCCCTTTATTTTTTAGTAACATCATTTTAACCCCGCTTGCATACTTACTCATGGGTTATATATTAAATCATAGAATGACTCTTGAAGAGACGATTTTAGAGACATCATTAGGACAGTCTTACAAAAACTGGAAACACTCTAGATACAAGTTTATACCATTCATTTATTAGGAGGAAGTATGAAAGAAATTGTCATCGTTGGTGGTGGATTAGGCGGCATGAGTGCAGCAATTACACTTGCAAAACATAAAGATTTTCATATTACGTTGATTGAAAAAAATCCACATTTAGGTGGTAAATTAAACGTGCTTGAACAAGACGGATTCTCTTTTGATTTAGGGCCTTCTATTTTTACAATGCCTCAATATTTTGATTCATTATTTGAGAT
>JAQCDH010000007.1 GCA_027620815.1 Bacillota bacterium
TTTTTTTTTTATATTTTCCTCGTTTAAAATAATTGTATCATAATTATAATACCTTTACAATACATTTATTTACTCTTATATGTATGTTATAATATTTATATGAGGTGAATATGAGATATTCTATAGCAATTGATGGTGGAGGAACTAAAACTGCAATGGTGATTGTAGACTCCACACACACAATCATAAAAGAGGCTTTTTATGGTCCATCATCACTTGATACCGTTGATATAAGTTATTTAAAACGTTATCTTAAAACATTTCTAGATTCATGTGAATATTTTTTTAGTGCTGTATATATTGGTTTAGGTGGAATATTAAGTCCAGATGATAAAAAACCTTTATTCAACTTAGTCAAAGAAATCGTACCAATGCTCGAAAATTGTAATATTTATATTGAAAATGACATTGATATTGCCTTTTTACTTTCTGATAATCCTAAATCATCTATGGTCAGTATCATAGGTACTGGAACAGTTTGTTATGGAAAACATAATAATCGCTTTCATAGAGCATCAGGATGGTCATACTATGAAGGTGACGAAGGAAGTGCATACCATCTGGGCTTACAATCAGTCTTAGATTCAATTAAAGCATTTGATTTTAGAAAAGAAGATACTGATTTCTTAAAATTTATACGTAAACAAATTGAGATACATGGTGAAAATGATATACTTTCAAAAGTAAAGGAATTTCGTTTGAATCGTACAGAAACTGCAGCACTTGCAAAATTTGTCACGTCGTTTGGATTTTCCGATTCTGCTTCTAAAGAAATAATGATTGACGGTGCAAATAAAATTGTTGATGCCATGGAAGCAGTTTACAAACGACTAGGTTTTAAAAAAACTACATGTTTGATAATTGGCAGTTTGGGTCACGATCCAGTTTACTTTAAATGCATAGAAAATATTATCAAAAATAGAAAATTAGAGATTGTTCTCCAATTACCAAAATCAAAACCTCACATACATGCTGCAAAATATATCTTATAAAAAAAACGCAGAATTGATCTGCGTTTTTTATATCAAAGTAACTTTAATATAATCAAAATTTCCTTTTAGATGATATTGAGAATTAGCTGAAATTATAAAAAAATCTCCAAATTTTGCTTGATATTCATTAATATGTCCATTACCACCTATAATCCCGATATAATCTCCATATATGCGCAATAACTGAATGCATGTCTTTGTTTTTGCATGCTTCAAAATCAAAATACTTTTTCTTATAAGTTTTTAAAACCATATTGTCTGGTATATTTATGACTTCGATTGCTTCTTTTAAATGTAATTCACGTGTATAACCATCCTCATCTATTCTATTATAATCATAAAGCCGATATGTGATATCTGAAGATTGGGAAACCTCTAATACTTGTGTATTTTTTAGAATTGCATGAACTGTGCCAGCAGTAATATAGAAATAATCACCTTTTTTAATTTTTATATCTTTTAAAAACTTGGTTAATATTATTAAATTGAATTCCATTTATTAAATCATTCTTATTTTTGGCATCATGTCCTGTAAGTATCTCAGCATCATCTGAAGCATCTAAAATATACCAACATTCTTCTTAACCAAAACTATTAAATTTATAGGCATAGTTGTCATCTGGATGTACTTGTACAGATAAGTCTTCTTTTGCATCAATAATTTTCATTAAAATGGGAAATTCATTTAATTTATAGTTCCCAAATAAATGTCGCTCATGATGATAAAGTTCTCTTAATGTAATATGAGAATCATTTATAATGTTTGAATAAGATTGATGCGCAGAAATCCCCCAAACTTCACCAATATTATTTAACTCACTTTGATAAATTTGCTTCAGTTTAGAACCACCCCATATTTTACTAAAAAAGATGGGCTTTAACTTATAAATCACACTTTCACCTACTATTTTATTGTATCATGTTTCATCACTATAAAATAAAAGTAGACATGAATGAATGTCTACTTTTGAATATTAAATTAAAAACAATTGTATGAATTGTGTTATCGAGGTGATTTTAAGCATCATCTCACTTAATACATGTGCAACAAGTAGCGCGATGATAAAGTAAGCAGCTTTTATTTCCCAAAGCTTCATTTTTTCAAACTTACTTTCGATATGGAGTGCATTTAAAATTTTTAAATTAATGAAAAAGAAAATAAGTAGACTTGACATATAAATGACATAGTCAATCATATTTTACCCGCTTTAGATGCTTTCAAATAATTGTATAAATCGCGTTCTAGTTTAGAAAAGTCAACATTTTCTTCTTTGGCTTGTTGCTCTCGTATATTTTTATCTTTAAAAAGTGTTTCTTTCGCTTCTTCTAAAGTCTTAGAAACACTAATATCATAAGCAGCAACCGTTAACGTATTATTTGAAAATTCTAAAAATCCTTGAAGAATGTAACACATCAAAACTTCTGCTTCTGATTGCAGACGAATGTAACCTTCTTCAATGGATAAAAGGATAGGAATATGATCTTTTAAAATTGCAATTTCACCATCTTGGTATTTAACAACCACATAATCAACTTCTTGATTAACGTGATCACCAAAGACAGATTTAATATCTACTTTCAATTAAGACTCCGCTTGTAGTTTTTTGGCTTTTTCAATAGCTTCATCAATGGTTCCAACCATTTGGAAAGCTTCTTCAGGTAAGTTATCATGTTTACCTTCAATGATTTCTTTAAATCCACGGATGGTTTCTTTTAGAGGAACAAACACCCCTGCAACGTTTGTAAATTGTGCTGCAACGTGCATATTTTGAGATAAAAATATTTGTAAACGACGTGCACGATGCACCGTTAATTTATCTTCATCTGTGAGTTCATCCATCCCTAGAATGGCGATGATGTCAAGAAGTTCTTGATAACGTTGAATCATTTTTTGAACTTTACGTGCAGTGTCATAATGTTCTTCACCAACAATGTGTGGTGCAAGTGCACGAGATGTGGATGCAAGTGGATCTACTGCTGGATAAATACCAATTTCAGTAAGTTTACGAGAAAGGTTGGTGGTTGCATCTAAGTGCGAGAATACGGTAGCAGGTGCTGGATCGGTATAGTCATCAGCTGGAACATAAACTGCTTGAATGGATGTAATCGACCCATCTTTCGTGGACGTAATACGTTCTTGTAATCGACCCATATCTGTCGCTAATGTCGGTTGATAACCAACAGCAGATGGCATTCTACCTAATAACGCGGACACTTCACTACCTGCTTGAATAAAACGGAAAATATTATCAACAAATAATAAAACATCTTGTTTCTTTACATCTCTAAAGTGCTCTGCCATCGTAAGTCCAGTTAACCCAACACGCATACGTGCCCCTGGTGGCTCATTC
The DNA here is from genome assembly GCA_027620815.1 of Bacillota bacterium. GTDB lineage: Bacteria > Bacillota_I > Bacilli_A > Acholeplasmatales > Acholeplasmataceae > UBA8290. The sequence continues at coordinate 3,344 of JAQCDH010000007.1, forward strand.
ATTTGACCAAAGACGAGTGCTGTATTTTTTAAAACCCCAGACTCTTTCATTTCAATGTATAAGTCATTACCTTCACGTGTACGCTCACCCACACCAGCAAACACAGAAATACCATCATACTCTTGAGCAATATTATGAATGAGTTCTTGAATAAGTACCGTCTTCCCAACACCGGCACCACCAAAAAGACCAATTTTACCACCTTTAATATAAGGTGCTAATAAGTCAATGACTTTAATCCCAGTTTCTAATATTTCAACATTAGAGGATAAGGTATCAAATTTAGGTGCTTCACGGTGTATCGATGATCTTTCAATGTTTTTTGTATCAAGTGGTAAATCATCAATCGGTTCACCTAAAACATTAAACATACGCCCTAAAATAGCGTCTCCTACTGGTACTTGAATCGGTGCACCTGTTGCAGTGACTTCAGCATCTCTTTTTAAACCTTCTGTTGGTTCTAAAGCGATGGTGCGAACCACGTGATCACCAAGGTGAAGTGCAACTTCTAATGTAATTGTTTTTTCTTTATTCAGTGTCGCAATGAGTGCATCATAAATTTGAGGCAACTCTTTATCAAAATGTACGTCGACTACTGGTCCTATAACTTGTACGACTTTCCCTTTCATGTCGTCCTCCTATACATTGGAACCATTGATGACATCAATGAGTTCACTTGTAATTGATTGTTGTCTTGCACGATGGTACACAATTTCTAATTTTGAAGCAATATCTTTTGCATTATCAGAAGCATTTTTCATTGCAATCATACGAGATGCATGTTCAGATAATTTTGCATTTGCGAGTCCTTGTAAAAGCATGGATTGAACATAATTGATCATCAATTTCATCATAATCGATGCATCTTCAGTTTCAATAATGTGTGTTTCATTTTGAGGTATATCACTCACATCCACAGGTAAAATCATTTCTATTGAAGCTTCATGCATTGAGATGGATTCATGTTTGTTATACACAAGCCATACACTATCAAATGCATTTGCTTCAAACAATTCAATAATCAAGGTTGCAAGTCTATTGTAGTCAAATGTTTTAATGTTATCACGATTTAAAACAATATCTTTTAATATATTTTGATACCCTCGTTTGTTCACATATTGAAAGCCTTTTTTTCCAATTGGTAAAATATAATCTGTTTTTGGATTTAAATCTTGTTCGATTCTTTTAAATACATGATTATGATACGGTCCTGCAAGTCCACGATCACTTGTGATCATGATATATAGTTTTTTATTGCCTCTAGGTAACTCCGTGAAAATAGACGCGTCTTCATTGTGAGAGGCAAAATGTTTAAAGACATGTTTAAATTGTTGATCATAATGGGTCGCATTTTCAAACACGGTTGTTGCACCTTTAAGCTTTGATAAAGCGATACTTACCATTGCTTTGGTGATGTTACCTGTTTTTCTAACTGCTTTGATACGACCTTTTATTTCTTTTAAATTCACTAGATTACCTTCTTGCGCGCATCAATAAATGTTTTTAGATCCTCTTGTTTAGGTAATGACTTTGTTTCATTTAACGTTTGATAAATATTTTGACCAAGTGGATCACTTTGCAATCCTAGTCTTAATTCATTTTCAAACTTCTTCACATCATCCATATGAACATCATCTAAAAAACCATTTGATAAGGCGTAAATCGATAATATTTGTGTTGGCATATCGATAATTTCATGAACATCTTGTTTGAGAAGTTCTACTGTTTTACGTCCACGTTCTAAACGTCTTTTTGCAGTTGGATCTAAATCACTACCAAATTGTGCAAAGGATTCAAGTTCACGGTAATTTGCTAAGTTAATACGAATGGTCCCAGCAACTTTTTTCATACCCTTCCACTGTGCAGCACCACCAACACGTGATACAGATAACCCCGCGTTAATTGCTGGTCGAATCCCTGAGTAAAATAGTTCAGCTTCTAAAAAGATTTGACCATCTGTAATCGAGATGACGTTGGTAGGAATATACGCTGAAATGTCTCCAGCTTTCGTTTCAATGATTGGAAGTGCAGTAATTGACCCTCCACCTAATTCAGGTGAAAGTCTTGCAGCACGCTCTAATAGTCTGGAGTGGAGATAAAACACATCCCCAGGATACGCTTCTCTTCCTGGTGGGCGTCTAAGTAGTAGTGATAATTCACGGTAGGCAACCGCATGTTTAGATAAGTCATCATAAACGACTAATACATCTTTACCTAATTCCATGAAATATTCTGCCATTGTTACACCAGCAAATGGTGCTAAGTATAGAAGTGTCCCTTCTTGAGATGCACCAGCGTTCACAACAATGGTATAACTCAAGGCATCATGTGCATCTAATTCTTGTACAAGTGCAGAAACTGTGGATTCTTTTTGACCAATTGCGACATATACACAAATTACATCTTTACCTTTTTGATTAATAATGCTATCAATGGCAAGTGTTGTTTTTCCTGTTTGTCGGTCTCCAATAATAAGCTCACGTTGCCCACGTCCAATTGGAACAAGCGCATCAATAACTTTAATCCCTGTTTCCATCGGCGTATCAACAGCTTGACGTTGCATGACTCCATACGCTCTTCTCTCAACTGGAAGAGTTTTTTTAGTATCAATGACACCTTTGCCATCTAAAGGTAATCCGAGTGGATTGACAACGCGTCCTAATAATGCTTCACCAACTGGCACTTCAAAGATTTTACCAGTCGTTTTTACAAGGTCACCTTCTTTAATTAAATGAGATTGACCTAATAAAATAACACCAACTGCATCTTCTTCTAAGTTAAAAACAAGTCCTGTGACATCTTTAGGAAAAACGAGTAGTTCCCCCATCATCGCATCTTTTAATCCATAAACGATTGCAATACCATCTCCAACACTTAAAACAGATCCGATGCTTTCAAGCTTCGTATCTTTGGTATAGGCTTCAATTTGTTTTTTAATGACTTCTGTCATATCTTTTATTTTTAAATTTGCCATGATCTTCTCCTAAATCATCATTTCCATTTGATGAAACTGTTGAATGACAGTTTGATCAAGTGATTGTTTTTGATACATGATTTTTAATCCACCAATAACATCTTTATCAAGGTGTTCTTTTAAAATCACTTTTGATGCTTGAAAATAATGGATAAGTTGTTTCTCTAATGCTGTTTTATGTTGATTTGATAACGCGTTCGCAACATAAACATCAATGATATAGACTTTATTTAGTTCTCTCATGTATGAAAGCATGCCTTGATAAATGTCTTCAAATTGATACACTTCTCGTCTTTTGATAAGTGTATGAAAAAAACCATTGGTGTAACTGTCAATCTCCATCTCGTTTAATACGTCATATTTTAGTTGGATATCAAGTGTTGGTGCGTCAAAATAAGAAATGACACTTTCAGAAAGTTGTTGGTGCATGACTTCAAAAGACTTTAATACATCATTTAAAGCGTCATGTTCTGATGCAAGCTGATACAACGCTGCAACAGCATGTTTAACTTTCATGCTTGAGTCCTTCATTGATTGCTTCATCAATGAGATGTTGATGTGTTTCTTCATCGATTTCTTTAGAAACAATTTTTCTTGCTGCACTAAAAGCAACCGATTTAATCGATTGTTTAATTTCTTCTTGAGCTTGAGCAACTTCAAACGCAATTTGTTTTTCTGCATGTTCTACTTTTTTACTTGCATTAAGTTCAGCTTGTTTAAGAAGTGCTTCTGCTTGAAGTTTTGCTTCTTTTTCAAGCTTTTGTTTTAATCCTTGTGTTTCTTCACGCATCTTATGATATTCCGCTTTGGCATCTTCTTGAAGTTTAATGGCTTCTTGTTTTTGAGCTTCAGCTTCTTGAAGCGCTTCTGTGAGTGCAAGTTGTTGTTTGTCTAAAAAAGCTGTGATTTTAGCCCAAAAAAACTTGCGGACAACAAGCGCTGTGACGATGAGTGCGACGATATTTAATAAAACAATGTCAGGGTTGGTAATGACAGAGTTGAGCCCTGCATCAATGATGCGTGAGACTTCTTCAAATATTTCTTGCACGATAACCCTTAAGGTTGTACGTTAATTAAGATAAATGCAATCAACAACCCATATAAACCAGTGGTTTCAGCAACTGCTTGACCAATGATCATCGTTGTTAAGATTTTACCAGATGCTTCAGGTTGACGACCAACCGCCTCAACTGCTTTTGCAGCTGCAATACCTTGACCGATACCGGTCCCTAAACCTGTGAGCACGGCAATTCCCGCACCGATGTATGCAAATGCTTTTGCATATAATTCATTTGGTACGACTTCAAGTATTGGTACCAAAACATTAAAGATTGAATCTAACATTGTATTCTCCTTTTTTTATAAAAAATCTTTTTCATCTATTTTTGAAGATGCAAAAATAACAGTTAATAATACATAAACAAGTGCTTGAATCAGTCCAAAACCAACATCAAATACTAAATGAAATGCTGGAGCAATAAATATTGATAACCATCCTGTAAATCGGTAAATTAAAACTAAGAAAACAGCACCTGAGATAATATTTCCAAATAGACGCAATGCAATTGAAATGATTGGTGTGACTTCTCCAATTAAGTTTAAAGGTAACATTGGTGCAAACGGTTTTAATAGTCCTAATAAATGACCCCATCTTGAACTAATAATCCCTGTGATTTGAATGATTAAAAAGGCAAATATGGATAAACTAAAGGTAATCGATGTATATTTTGTTGGTGCATCTAGTGCAAACATACCTGATACGTTAGATACAAACACATATATAGCTAATGTCAGGACGAGTGGTGATAAAACTTTCCAATTTTTCCCAACATATCCTTTCACCATATCGTTAAACATTTTCACAAATGAAATGAATAACGTGAGACCTCTATTTGGTGTTGAACCGGGGTTTAACTTGGATACCTTGTATCCGACATATGACAAAACAATAGCAATCCCTGCCATAATTCCTAATGATGTATAAAAATATCCAGGTAAACTAAGTAGATAGTCTATCATGCTTATTCCTTGTTAGCTGAGTCCGTTTTTTTAAAAAATGGTAACGCATATATCCATGTACTCACCTTTATTGAAGAGAATCCTAAAAGTAAGATCACATAAGCTGTAATGAGTGCATCTTGTGACTCACGAAGTTGAAAGTAAACGATTACAATTATAATAACATACAACAAAAATCGTGTCACTAAATGTGTTGCTAATTGATTTATTTTCACATGATTACCTTTTGTAATTTGAAGCATTTGACTATGATTAAACAGCGATGTGAGCGCACCTAATAATGCCCACTGTGCATACTCACGGTAAAAAATAAACACAATAAGTGATAATAATGCACCATATCCAATTCCGATGAATGCAATTTTATGTTCGTCTTTCACGCTTGGCCTCACTTTTTACAAATTGTAATAATGTTATAAAACTTAAAAAAATTCCTACAAATAACCCGATGGCACCATAAACAATCATTCCTGAACCTTCAGGATCAACTCTTGAACCAATGTAAACACCTAAAAAAGAAAGTCCAATAATGGTCATAAATAGCTGAATGACAAGAACATATATGGTAAGTCCCGTTTTAAGTCTATTTTGTCCCAAACAAACGATCCCCACAATCTCCTAGACCAGGAACAATATATCCATTCTTATCTAGTTTTTCGTCAAGCGCTGCTAAATAAATACTGACATCAGGATGATCTTTTTGAAGTCTTTGAATCCCTTCAGGGCATCCGACAAGACCAACATATCTAATGTCTAAAACACCCTGTTTTTTTAAAACATCAATTGCATAAGATGCTGAACCACCTGTTGCAAGCATAGGATCGACAACTAAAACAACACTGTCTGTAATTGTTTTAGGAAACTTTTGATAATATGATTTGGGTTCTAATGTCTCTTCATCACGATATAAACCAATATGCCCAATTTTAGCGTTCGGAATAATATTATGAATGCCATCAACCATCCCTAACCCTGCACGAAGAATTGGCACAATAACAACCGGTTTTTCAAGTTCATATGCTGTCATGACTGCCATCGGGGTTTCAATCGTTTTAGGGGTTGTTTTAAAATCACGTGTGATTTCATATGTGATGAGTGCACCAATTTCAGAAACAGTTTCACGAAATGCTTTCGTATTTGTGTGCTTATCTCTAACTTGAGACATTTTATGATCAATAAGTGGGTGATTCAATACCGTTACTTTAGACATGATTATTCCTCGATTTCTTTAATTTTATCTATTCTTTTTAAGTGTCTTGATTCAAATTCAGTATGTAAGAACGTATCTAAAAGTTGATATACTTGCTCTTTTGTATGGGTACGTGCGCCAAATGTAATGACATTTGCGAAGTTATGTTTCTTCGCTAACATCGCTGTTTGTTCATCATAAATATTTGCAGCACGAATCCCTTTTACTTTATTGGCAGCAATACTCATCCCAATGCCTGTTCCACAAATGAGAATGCCTAAGTCCACCGTTTGATTGGTTACGAGTTCAGCTACTTTTATTGCATAATCTGGATAATCTACATCATCTTCTGTGTCTGTTCCAACATTGAGAACTTCGATATCATGTTGTTTTAAATAGACTACCGTTTCATCTTTAAGAAGTTTTCCAGCATGGTCATTACCAATTGCAATTTTCATATTATACCTCTTTGATTAATGAAGCATTGTTTGGACTAAAAAATGTCATACGTTCCTTATCTTGAAGATCTTTAACTGTGATGATGGTTGCATCTTTAAAATATTTTTTGATGAGGGTATGAATACCTTCTTTTTGATTATAACCATGTTCAAATACCATCAATCCATTGATGTTTAAATGCATGGATGCTTGAGATAAAACCGTTTCATAATGTGTGAGTCCACTTTGTCCTCCATATAAAGCAAGTGAGGGCTCTTTATCTACGGTATCACCTATAGATTCTTCATCTGGAATGTAAGGTGGGTTACACACAATGATATCATATTGTTTATCAATTTTGGAAAACCAATTAGAAACAATAAACTTAGCTTCCACATGTAATGTCTTAGCATTATGCTTTGCAACTTCTATCGCTTCTGCACTAATATCTGCAAGCGTCACTTCAATATCATCAATTTCTTTTTTCGCTGTTAATCCGATGCAACCAGAACCTGTTCCTAAGTCGAGAAGTTGCAGTGGTTTTTTCATGTCATCTATATACATTAATACGTGTTCAACAAGTTCTTCAGTTTCATTTCTAGGAATTAAGACATGTGCATTAACCATAAACTTATAGCCAAAGAAGTATCGATATCCTAAAATGTAGTCAACAGGGAGATGGTCGTCAATATATTTGTGTAGTGCATCTTTGATTGTTTTAAGCAGTGTTTCTTCAACGTCTTCATTCAGTTTCATATAAAAAATATGAGGTTCTAATTGAGAGAGTTCCATCGTCATGTACTTCACAACAAACTCAGATTTATTTGTTTTAATACATAAGTCTTCATACTGATCAATGAGCTGTTTATAGGTCATGCTTCACCAGCGATTTGTCGCTTTTGAATCTCGTGAATGAGTGGTTCAATAATCAATTCTAATTTCCCTTCCATCACTGCATCTAAGCGCTGTAATGTAAGTCCAATTCGGTGATCTGTGACACGGTTTTGAGGGTAGTTATAGGTTCTTATTTTTTCAGAGCGATCGCCACGACCAATCAGTTCTTTACGTGCTTGTTCTTCTTTTGAAAGTTGTTCTTGTAAAATTGAATCAAAAATACGCGCTTTAAGTAATTTAAATGCTTTATCTTTATTTTCGTGTTGAGATTTACCCTCTTGACATGCCACTGCAATATTTGTTGGAATATGTGTTAAACGCACGGCACTTTTTGTTGTATTGACAGATTGTCCACCTGGTCCACTAGATGTAAATGTATCGACTCGAATGTCATCCCACTTGACATCAATTTCAATTTCTTCAGCTTCGGGCATTACTAAAACAACAGCTGTTGACGTATGAATACGTCCTTGCGATTCTGTTTCTGGAACACGTTGTACACGATGTGTCCCAGACTCATATTTTAAAAGGGAATAGACACCTTTACCTGAAACCATAAATTCAATGGATGTATATCCTCCCATTGCGCCTTCCATGGCGTTAAGTAGTTCTATTTTAAATCCTTTTGTTTCTGCATACTTTGAGTATAGTCTAAAAAGGTCACCAGCAAATATATTGCCTTCATCTCCACCAGCAGCACCTTTGATTTCAATGATGATATTTTTATCATCATTTGGATCTTTAGGTAAAAGTAAAATTTTTAAGGTATCTTCTAAATGAATTAACTTTTCATTTAACTCTTGAAATTCAATTTCTGCCATGTCTAGCATGTCTTTATCTTTTTCAAGTTTCATCATCTTTTCAGTTTGTTTTAACTGATTAGAAATTGTTAAATATTCATCATAAACTTCAACGATTTTAGCAAAATCACTTTGCTTTTTAAGTAACTCCTTCATCTCTTTCATATCAATAAAGGATGCTTGAAGTTTGAGGAGTATTTCTTCGTATTGTTTTTTAATTAAATCGAGTCTATCATACATATCATCACCTTTAATATTGTATCATGATTTTGACATTCTTTTATCATTCTTAAATGAAAAAACTTATAAAATAAGGATAAAAAAAGTAGAAATGAATCAATGATCATTTCTACTTTTTGGAAAACATATTGTATGTATATCGTTACTTTTATTCGTTAGGCTTATATTCTTCAAATCGATTTTCTTGAGCAACAAATCGTGAGTATTCAGTATCAAATCTAAAGAATCTAGAGACGCCTGCAACCCCTTGTCTATTTTTAGCAATAATGAGTTCAACTTCACCCGTGTTTTGATCATCTGTTTTTTTATAGTAATCAGATCTAAATAAAAACATGACGATGTCAGCATCTTGCTCAATACTTCCTGATTCTCTTAAATCGGCAAGAATAGGTTTTTTATCTTCACGTTTTTCAACTTCACGAGATAACTGAGATAATGCCATCACTGGAATTTTTAATTCTCTTGCCATTTGCTTTAAGCTTCGAGAAATATTTGCAACTTCTTCTTGTCGATTCCCACTTCTGTTATCTGATTTAATAAGTTGTAAGTAATCGATCACAACAAAATCTAATCCTTTTTCTTGAGCAAGTTTACGACATTTCGCACGTATATCTAAAACGGAAACAGACCCTGAATCATCAAAGTGAATATTAAGTTGATTGAGTGATTGCATACCACTTTCAAAATATTGCCATTCTTTGGTTGATAAATTTCCTGTTTTTAAACGTGTATTTTTTAGATTTGCTTCTGTGGATAACATACGTGAAACAAGTTGCGTATTACTCATCTCTAAACTAAAGATGGCAACATTTGCTTTTCCTTCTTTGTTTCTTTTAGCGACATTCATCGCAACATTCATTGCAAAGGCACTTTTCCCCATTGAAGGTCGTGCTGCTAAAATAATAAGTTCTTCGGGTTGAAGTCCAGCTGAAAGTTCATCTAAGTTTTTATACCCGGTCATGAGCCCTGTAATACCTTGTTTATTGGCATTACGTTCTGATACTTCTTTGACTTCTTTTGTGATTTCAGATAAGGATGCAAACGATGATGCTTTTCTTCTTTTGGAGATCTCAAAAATACCACTTTCAGCGTAATCAACATATTCTGAAACTTCCATATCTTTTCCGTATCCATGTTCAATCACTTGAGATGCAAAATCAATAATATCTCTTTTTAAAGATGCTTCTTTGATCATATCAACATACGTGTCTAAATGAGACGTCGAAGGAATCATTTCAGCAAGACTATACAAATACTCTAATCCACCAGAAGTTTCAAGCACACGATGTTCTCTTAAGATGGCACCAATACTGACATAATCAATGGTTTTTGATTGAAAATCAAGTTGCTTCATCGCATCAAAAATGTGTTGATGATGTTGATCAAAAAAATCTGATGTCTTAAGTAAATCTGATACAGATGCCATTTTTTTAGGATCTAAAAATAAAATTCCTAATACACGTTGTTCCGCATCTAAATGATGTGGTAATGTTTTCGCAGCCATAATTAGTCCTTTTTCTCTTCTTCAATATGAACTTCAAATTGAGCATCTACACCTTTAAGTAAGTGTACCGTTACTGTATAAATGCCTATTGAATTTATATCTGAAGAAAGTTCAACTTTTTTCTTATCAAGGGTAATTCCGTGAACTTGTTCAAACGTCTCGACAATATTTTTAGTTGTAATTGCACCAAAAAGTTTTCCATCTTTTCCAACTTGAATGGTGAGTTTAATATGTTTGTGATCTATTTCTTGTTTAAGTTTTTTCATGAGCTCAATGTGTTTTTGTTGAGTTTCAAATTCTTTTTCTTGACGGTCATGTAAATTTTTTATATTATCGTCATTGGCCATAATTGCTTTCTTTTGAGTCAATAAAAATTGTCCATATCCACCAGCAACTTCAATCACTTCGTCTTTTTTTCCGCGACCTTTAACATCTTCTAATAAGATAACTTTCATAGGTTGATCTTGACCTCCATATTCTAAATAAATTTTTTGTTTAATTGCTTCGATCATATCCTCAATCTCAACTTCTTTTTGAACAGCGGCACTTGTTAAATGTCCCCCACCCCCAAAGAATTCCATGATGACTTGAACATTAATTTGTCCAGTAGATCTTGCAGAAACACCAACAATACCTTCTTTAACATATCCAACTGAAAAAACAGCATCAATGTTTTCGATATCTAGCGCTGCTTCTGCAGCTTGTGCTAGTAAGATACGATCTACAAATAACGATGTATCTTTTAAAATCATAAAATGGTTTTCAATGATTTCAGCTTTAGAAATGAGATCATAAATATGTTTGGTTTTACTAAAATCTTTTTTAAGCCACGTATGAACTTTTGATAAATCAGCACCTAGTTCTTTTAATTTGGCAGCGACTTCAAACGTTCTAGGACCCGTCCTTAATGTGAATTGATTAGTATCAACAACCATCCCACCATACATGATACTTGCATACAATGGATCAAATTCAAATGGTATTAAGTTTTCATAAAATGACCAAATATCAATCACAAGTTCAACAGTTGAGGATGCATATGGTTCAATGTAGCTATTGTCTGATGTAACAGCATCATCACTTGCACGGTGATGATCAATCATAATGATATGTCCAACTTCATCTACAATATTTGGATCAATCAGTAATTGTTTAGATTGTGTATCAACAATTACAAGAACACTTTTACTTGTCAACGTTACTTGATCTAAAGCGATTCGCGGATCTTCATGTATTTTTAAAAGTTCGTTAAAAACTTTAAATGCTGTTTGATCAAGTTCATCATCGGGGGCAATAAGATACGTCTTACTTTGAACAGTCTTTGCCATTTGATAGGTCCCTAACATTGCGCCAAGTGCATCTAAATCTGCACGTTTGTGACCTGTAATATAGACCACATCACTCGATTCAAATAATTGTTTCATCGTTTGAGCTTGAATACGCGCATTCACTCGACTATTACTTGAAACAGACTCTTTTGTTGCACCAAAATAAGCAATCTTTTGATGTTGCACATTAACAACAGCTTGATCACCACCACGCTTTTCTGCGAGTTCAATTGCATTTTGAGCATATACACCTAATGATTCAAAAGGCGTATCCCAAGAAGCAATCCCCATGGATAAAGTGACTCGAACATCATGTTTCTCTGAAATTTTTCTAACATCATCTAAAATCTTAAATTGATGCTGCATCATTTCGGATAATTTTTCTCGTGTTGTAAATGCAATGATACGATCATCTGATAATTGCTGTAAATACGCTTCATATTGATTTGCCCAGTCTGCAATCGTACCTAAATATTGACCTTTTAAATTAGACTGATCTGAAACGGGTAAACTCGCGAGTGATTCATCAATATAATCGAGTGACATCAGTAACATCACTGGTAAGTGCTCTTGATACTTTTGTTCTAATAAGACAAGATCTGTAGCTAAAAACATATAGATGAATTTAAATTCTGGTTTATAAAAAGCATCAAAGATCATGTCATTAAATTCAAATCTAAATTCAAGCACTTGGTTTTCAACTTGCTCATATAAAAATTCAGAAATCTCATTTAAAGGTTTATTCACCATACGTTGCGATAATTTTTCTTTAGCAAAAACACTTGCCCATCTGATATCAAAATTGTCATCTAAAGCGATCATCGCAATGGGAAGTTGATTAAAAAGTTCATCTCCAACTTGATTGACATGATATGAAACACGACTCCATAATTCTATTCGGTGATTAAGACGCTTAATTTTTTCACGCATTTGATTCGAGAAAAATGAAAAAATCATAATCGCAGCAATCAACAAGGATAAAACACCAATACCTAAAAAAAGATATTGGTTGGTGTTGATATTTGGTATGACGTCTAATGCAAGATAAATTGCAAGACCAGTAAAAATAACCGCTAATATCGCAAACACAATTTTTTTCATGTTATCCTCTTATTCATTATTATATCAAATGATTGACTGTATATCATGTTTTTTTTGTTTTTATATAGATGAAAAAAAACCTCAATTAATGAGGTTTTATAATTATTCTTTCACAAATGGTAATAGAGCCATGTGACGTGCGCGTTTGATTGCAATTGCAAGTGGACGTTGCCATTTAGCAGTTGTTCCTGTCATACGTCTTGGTAAGATTTTACCACGTTCAGTAATGAATCGTTTGAGGAGTTCAACATCTTTAAAATCAATATTTGTTGCTTTGTTTTGTGTAAAGTAACAAACTTTTTTACGACGTTTGAATCCACCACGATCTTTAAAATCTCTTGGTTTCATGTATTACGTTCTCCTTAAAATGGTAAGTCATCTTCAGCAGCGAGTTTTTTTGATGTTTCATAAAACTCATCACTTTGTGACTTCGTAGGTTGGTTTTCTTCATAACTTTGAGTGTTTGAAGATTTATTTTCTAAAAATTGGACAGAATCACATAAGACTTCGGTAATGTATTTCATCCCGGTCTCAGATTCATATTGACGCGTTTGAATGCGTCCTTCAATGCCAAGTAACATCCCTTTTGTGACATACTTAGCGACATTTTCTGCTGGTTTTCTCCATACGACACATGAGATAAAATCCGCTTGTTTTTCGCCTTGAGTGTCTGTATAGTTTCTATTCACAGCAATCGTAAAATTGACAACAGCAATATCTTGAGCCGTTTTTTTCATTTCAGGGTCTTTTGTGATACGACCGACTAAAATCACGCGATTCATCATACTATTCGCCTTCTTTCAAAACTATAAATCGAATAATATCTTCAGTAATACGTACAACACGGTTAAATTCTGCAACAGCTTCGTTTGTTGCTTCAACTTTTAACCATACATAGTATCCTTTTTTATGATGATCAATTTCATACGCTAAGTCTTTCAAACCCATTTCTTTGAGTTCTAAAACTTGACTGTTTTGGCTTAAAAACAATTCTGAGAATTGATTAACAAGTGCTTTGACTTGTTCAGCTTCAACATTAGGACGAATGATATACATCACTTCATATTTTTTCATATTTTTTCCTCCTTCTGGTCTTTTGGTCACAAAAAAGTGACAAGGTGGCGTAGCGTTTCTACGCAAATGTAATTATATCACAAACAACTGTGTTATACAAACAACAATCTTTCTTGAATTTTAAGATACACAAAATCAACGACTTCTTGAATCATTTCACCACGACTTTGTTCATTTCTTACAAGATGATAAATATGTGTTTCATCATCTTTAATCCCAATAAAAATGTCTTTTTCTATGCCATCAGCATATCCAGTCACACTTACTGAAAGTCGAGATAAAAACATTTTCTGACATGCTTCTACCATCGCTTGACACACTTCTTTAGAAACGACACCATACGTATCAATTAAAGATTGTGGTATGCCTAAAAGTCGTGTCTTTACATCGTTATCATAACATACTAAACTTCCTTTAAATACAAAGGATGCGCCAGACATGTTCGTCAAATGAGAGGCAAGTGCACCACCAGTCATGCTTTCAGCAAAACTAAGTGTGATCTTTTGTTTTTTTAAATCTTCAATGAGTGACATATTAAGATAGGGTAATCGTAAACGTCAATTCTACAAATTCACCATTTACTTTTCTTATAACAGTGACTAGGTGGGTGTCTCCAAATTCAGCATCACTCAATTCTGCACCAATATCTGCAATGGTTGAAATGGTATTACCATTCATTTTGATAATTAAATCATTGATTTCTAAATAATTGATGGCGTCTCTTGTTTCATCTAAACCAATAATCACCACACCAGCTGTATTTCCTGGAATCGCATTCGCGTCATTTTCAGGGTTTTCTAAAAACACGGTAGAATCTTGAACAGTCACACCTAAACGTGGACGTCTTTCAATTTGTGTAAAATCACTTTCATCTAGTGTCGATAAAAAACGGAAATAGATTTCATTAATATTTAAAGAATAATTAAGACCTTCAGCAGCAATCGAACCTGTTTCAGTTGCGATTGATGGAATTTTAGCAACATTAATCCCTATGAATTCTCCGTTTAAATTAAATAATGGACCACCACTATTCCCTGGATTTAATTCAGCATCATGCATAATTGCTAAGTCTTCAATCCCATTATAAGGAAATGACGCCATTGCAATCACACCTTGGGTGACATAATTAAATTTATTTAAGTTTTCAGGGGTTCCAATCGCATACACATCTTGGCCACGAATGATTTCTATTCTTTCACCATTGACTGCTTTTGACTCATAGACAACGAGTTGATCTTCAGTTTCAAATTGAACAACAGCAACATCAAGTAAAGCATTTGATGCGACTTTGGTCACTGCAATTTCTTCGCGGTTTCCACCAAAGTATATCGACATTTCACCACCATCTTCAACAACATGTTGATTGGTGATCGCGTAATATACATTTCCTACTTGTTTATAAATTAAGCCCGATCCGTGTCCTGATTCCGTTTTAACAGCAATCACGGATGGAGATACTTCAGCAATCATTTCAATACGCATCGATTCATACGTCGACGGTGATTCATAAGGAACCGTTGAGCGTGTGTCAAAACATCCAGTTAAAACACTAAGTGTAAGAAACAATATTAATAAACTTACTATTTTTTTCATCATGCCTCCTTAAGGCAACAAAAACAATGTTTTTGCATTTTGAGTTGTAATTGTATCGACATCCGCTTCTGACATATTTTTTAATTGTGCAAGTGTTTTTAAAATGTATTTTACATTGGCGGGTTGATTTCTTCTCCCACGGTAAGGTTCTGGTGATAAATATGGACCATCTGTTTCAATCAGTAATTTTTCTATAGGAACATGTATCGCAATGTCTTTTGCATCTTTTGCATTTTTAAATGTAATCGGACCGTTGACACCAATATAAAATCCTAGTTCTAAAATTTCATTTGCTTCTTCTTTAGAACCATTGAAACAATGAAACACACCATTGACTTGACCTTGATATGGTTTTAACATATCAATACACTCACGAACACCTGATCTGGAATGAATGATCAGTGGCTTTTGGTATGTTTTCGCGAGTTCAATTTGATTTTTAAACACGTGTTGTTGGTATTCTAAATTGTAATCTTCATGGTATAAATCAATGCCACATTCTCCAATTGCAACCACTTTATCTTCTTTTAACATGTCTTCAATAAATTGTGTGGAGGTTGCTTGCATTTCAAACATATTTTCGGATTCACTTGGGTGGACACCAACTGAGGCAAATAAAGCGGGATACTGTTTTGACAATTCAATCGCAAGTCTTGATGAACCTTCATCAATTCCAATCACAACCATCTGTGAAACACCTGCTTTTTCAGCATCTAATATGACGGTTTCTAAGTCATCTATGTAATCTTCAAAATTTAAGTGGACATGTGTGTCAATCATCGTAAACTCCTTACTTCATCATGTCTTATATTGTATCATATCTTCGTCATGCTTTCACTTGATAACCATGAACTTGATATTTTTACATAAAAAAAACATGAAAGATTAATTTCATGTTTTTGAATTTAAAATTATTTAATAATTTTTGTAACTGAACCCGCACCAACGGTACGTCCACCTTCACGAATTGAGAACTTAGTTCCTTCTTCGATCGCAATTGGGTGAATCAGTTCAACTGTCATGACTGTGTTGTCTCCTGGCATCACCATTTCTGTACCTTCTTGAAGTGAAATCACTCCTGTAATGTCAGTTGTACGGAAATAAAATTGTGGGCGGTAGTTTGAGAAAAACGCTGTATGACGTCCACCTTCTTCTTTTGATAACACGTATACTTGTGCTTCAAATAAACTATGTGGATTCACTGATTTTGGTTTTGCTAAGACTTGTCCACGTTCAACTTGATCACGTTGTACCCCACGTAACAAGGCACCAATGTTATCTCCAGCTTCTGCATAGTCAAGTAATTTTCTAAACATTTCAACACCAGTAACAACTGATTTTTGTGTATCACGGATACCGATAATTTCGATTTCATCACCGACTTTAACTTGTCCACGTTCAACACGTCCTGTTGCAACTGTACCACGTCCTGTAATTGTAAAGACGTCTTCTACTGGCATTAAGAATGGTTTGTCAGTTTCACGAACTGGTTGGTCGATATATGTATCAACTGCTTCCATAAGTTCGTTAATTTTTTCTTCCCATTTAGCGTCGCCATTTAATGCACCAAGTGCTGATCCACGAATAACTGGAGTATCATCACCTGGGAAGCCGTATTCTGAAAGTAATTCACGTACTTCCATTTCGACTAAATCAAGTAATTCATCGTCATCAACCATGTCAGATTTGTTTAAGAATACAACAAGCTTTGGTACCCCTACTTGACGTGAAAGTAAGATGTGTTCACGTGTTTGTGGCATTGGGCCGTCTGCACCTGAAACAACTAAAATCGCGCCGTCCATTTGCGCAGCACCAGTGATCATGTTTTTAACATAGTCAGCGTGTCCTGGGCAGTCAACGTGTGCGTAGTGACGTGTATCTGTTTGGTATTCTACGTGTGCGGTATTAATTGTAATACCACGTTCTCTTTCTTCTGGTGCAGAGTCAATAGATGCATAATCTTTAACTTCAGCATATCCTTTTTTAGATAATACGGTTGTAATTGCAGCAGTTAAAGTTGTTTTACCGTGGTCAACGTGGCCAATTGTACCGATATTGACGTGTGGTTTAGTTCTTTCGAATTTTTGTTTCGCCATTTCTGGTTATCCTCCTAATTTTTTTTGCATGCTTATCATGCATATTTTAAATGATTTCAATCGTTTTTGCAAGTTTTATTAGTTCATTCCGCGTTTTTTAATAATCTCTTCTTGAATGGACTTAGGACATTTTTCGTAATGTTTAAATTGCATCACGAAGTTTGCACGTCCTTGTGTGTTTGAACGAAGCGAAGTTGCGTATCCAAACATTTCTGATAGTGGCACACTTGCGCGTACAACAACAGCATTACCACGTGGTTCTTGTTTTTCTAAGCGTCCGCGTCTTGAGGTGATATCCCCGATAACATTACCAACATAATCATTTGGAACAACAACTTCAACATCCATAATTGGTTCTAATAGTATTGGTTGTGCGAGCTCTCTTGTTTTTTTAAGTGCCATTGACGCTGCAACTTTAAATGCCATTTCTGAAGAGTCGACATCATGGTATGAACCATAATGTAATGTTGCTTTAATATCAATTGCTGGATATCCTGCAACAATACCATTAGGTAATGATTCTTCTAGTCCTTTTAAAACTGCTGGAATATATTCTCTTGGAATCACACCACCAACAATTTTATCAACGAATTCAAATCCTTTACCTGGGTTTGGTTCAAATTTAATTTGAACGTGACCATATTGTCCACGACCACCAGATTGTCTAACGAATTTACCTTCGATATCCGCATCTGTAGAGATTGTTTCACGATATGATACTTGAGGTTGTGCAACATTTGCTTCTACTTTAAATTCACGACGCATACGGTCTACGATGATTTCTAAGTGAAGCTCACCCATACCTGCAATGATTGTTTGACTTGTTTCTTGATCGGTGAAGGTTCTAAATGTTGGGTCTTCTTCTGATAATTTTTGAAGGGCAATTGCCATTCTATCTTGATCTTGTTTTGTTTTAGACTCAATTGCAACGTTAATAACTGGTTCAGGGAATATCATCGATTCTAAGATGAGATCATCTTTTTCTAGTACGAGTGTATCTCCTGTTGTTGTATCTTTTAGTCCAACAACAGCTGCAATATCTCCAGCATAAACATCTGTGATTTCTTCACGAGAGTTTGCGTGCATTTGTAAGATACGTCCAAAACGTTCTTTTTTATCTTTCGTTGAGTTAAGAACGTAAGATCCAGCTGATAAGTGTCCTGAATACACTCTAAAGAATGTCAAACGTCCAACAAATGGGTCCGTCATAACTTTAAATGCGAGTGCAGAAAATGGTTCACTATCACTAGGTTTACGTTTGACTTCTTTACCATCTGAATTCATACCAATCACAGCATCAACATCCACAGGTGATGGAAGGTAATCAATGACAGCATCAATCATTTTTTTCACACCTTTGTTTTTAAAAGATGTTCCACAAATCACAGGGAAGAATTCTACTTTAAGCGTTCCTTTACGAATTGCTTTTTTGATTTCGTCATTTGTAACTTGTTCACCTTCAAGGTATTTTTCCATGAGTTTTTCATCAAATTCAGCAACTGCTTCAATGAGTTCAATACGTTTTTCTTCAGCAATTGCTCTTAAGTATGCAGGAATGTCAATTTCTTTAGATTCTTCTGCCATTTCTCCATCATATTCAGATGCAGTCATGGTGACTAAATCAATGATCCCAGTGAACTCTGCTTCCGCACCGATTGGCCATTGAATTGGAACAGCGGTGACATCTAATCGATCTTTTAACGAGTCAATCGCTGCTTGAAAGTCTGCACCGATTTTATCCATCTTATTAACATAAACAATACGTGGCACTTTATAATCTGTTGCTTGTCTCCAAACCGTTTCTGTTTGAGGTTCAACACCTGCTTGTGCATCAAGTACGGTTACTGCACCATCTAAGACACGTAGTGAACGAGATACTTCAACAGTAAAGTCGACGTGACCTGGCGTATCGATGATATTAATTCTGTGGTCGTGCCAAAATGCAGTCGTTGCTGCAGAAGTGATGGTAATCCCACGTTCTTGTTCTTGAACCATCCAGTCCATCGTTGCAGCACCATCATGAACTTCTCCAATTTTATGGATACGACCGGTGTGAAATAAAATACGTTCAGTTGTTGTTGTTTTTCCGGCATCAATGTGTGCCATAATACCAATATTACGAGTACGTTCTAATGGATATTGTCGAGACATTGTATGCTCCTTTTACCAGCGGTAATGTGCAAAAGCTTTATTTGCTTCAGCCATACGATGGACGTCATCACGTTTTTT
The DNA here is from genome assembly GCA_027620815.1 of Bacillota bacterium. Taxonomy (GTDB): domain Bacteria; phylum Bacillota_I; class Bacilli_A; order Acholeplasmatales; family Acholeplasmataceae; genus UBA8290. The sequence continues at coordinate 22,823 of JAQCDH010000007.1, forward strand.
AACAGCTGCGCCTAAACCTTGAGATGCATCTAGGATTTCTTTTGCTAAACGTTCTTCCATCGTTTTTTCATTTCTTAAACGTGCATATTGAATTAACCAACGTAACCCTAAGGTTTGTTTACGCGTTGTTCTTACTTCAACCGGCACTTGATAATTTTGTCCACCGACACGTCTTGAACGTACTTCTATGACCGGTGAAATGTTGTTTAAAGCTTCATTAAATACATCAATAGGTTCTCTACCTGTTGCTTCTTTGACACGATTAAACGCACCGTATAAGATGCTTTGGGCAGTCCCTTTTTTACCATCTAGCATAATTGTGTTTACAATTCTTGTGACCAATTTTGATTGATAAATTGGATCAGGTAACACATCACGTCTAGCGATATGGCCTTTACGAGGCATATCATCACCATCTTTCTTATAATTTAATTTCTAGTTTTTATTTTTATTTTGGGCGTTTTGCGCCATATTTACTACGTGCTTGATTACGGTTTTGAACACCAGTTGCATCTAAAGTACCACGAATGATATGGTAACGTACACCTGGTAAGTCTTTCACACGTCCACCACGAATTAAGACGACACTGTGTTCTTGTAGTGTATGTCCGATTCCTGGGATGTATGCAGTCACTTCAGTTCCGTTTGACAAACGCACACGAGCATATTTTCTCAAAGCAGAGTTTGGCTTTTTAGGTGTCATTGTTGTAACACGTGTACAAACACCACGTTTTTGAGGTGAACTGTAGTCACGTTCAGTCTTTTTTAACGCATTAAATCCGTATCCAAGTGCTGGAGACTTTGATTTATAGGTTTTATCAGTGCGTCCACTGCGTACGAGTTGAGGGATTGTAGGCATTGGATCTCCTTTCTTTTACACATGTCCATGTGTTCCATTTTTTGTTTCAAAATAAAATTTGGCTTTAGTAGGGCCAAATATTTTTAAAATTTTGGTGTGTTTTTTGCACAGCAATATT
>JAQCDH010000068.1 GCA_027620815.1 Bacillota bacterium
TAAAAAAAAGTGTTCTATCCTAATGATTTCACAATTTACTTTATATGGAAACGCAATTAACAGTAATCGCCCATCATTCAGTGAGGCAATGCCTTATGAAAAAGCGAAATCATATTATCATTTATTTTTAGACAAATTAAACGAACATATCCATACAAAATCAGGCGAATTTGGTTCTCACATGAAAATATCATCAATCAATGACGGACCAGTAACAATTATCTTAGATCTTTAAAAAGGAGATATCATGCAAAAAGTAAAAGGCACATATGATGTTTTACCACAAGACTCAAGTCAATGGCTTTTTTTAGAGCATCATATTCATAACGTGATGAAAAAACATCATATTTCGTATGTAAGAACGCCCGTATTTGAATATTATGACGTTTTTCATAGGCGAACAGAAGCATCTGATATGGTGACAAAAGAAACCTATGATTTTGAAGATCGAAGCGGTAGAAAAATTACTTTACGTCCCGAGGGAACTGCTGGGGTGATTAGAAGTATCGTTGAAAATAAACTAATCGCTCCCAACCATGTATTAAAAACGTATTATTTAGGTGCCAATTATCGTTATGAACGACCACAAAAAGGTCGTTATCGAGAATTTTATCAAACAGGCATCGAGATGATAGGTGATAAAGATGCAATTTTAGATGCTGAACTCATTCAAATCGCTTATGAACTCATTTCTAAATTAGGAATCAAGCATGTCGTTGTTAAATTGAACCATTTAGGCGATCATGAAAGTAGACTTGCTTACAAAGAAGCATTAAAAAACTATTTAGAACCTTTTAAAGATCAATTATCTGAAGATTCTCAAAGTAGATTATCATCAAATCCATTACGAATTTTAGATTCTAAAATCCCTTCAGATCAAGCCTTACTAAAAGATGCGCCACGTATAGATCAATTTATATCTGATGAAGATCAAAGATACTTTCAAGATATTATTAAGATACTTGACACACATAAGATTCCTTATGAAATCGATACTAAGCTTGTTAGAGGGTTAGACTACTATGCTCATGTTGTATTTGAAATTCAAACTCTTATTGAAGGTTTTGGATCTCAAAATGCATTAGGTGGAGGTGGTCGATATGATAATCTAGTATCCGAATTAGGTGGTCCTGATGTAAGTGGTATCGGATTTGCTTTAGGATTAGAACGATTACTGCTTGCTTGTGAGCTCCAAGGAATTTTATTTGAAGATTCAAATCATATCGATGTTGCCGTCTTACACCTAGATAAACATGTAAAAAAAGAAGCATATGATATTTATAAGTTCTTGCAGATAAATGATGTAAACGTAGATTTTGATTTTTCTAATAAAACATTTAAAACACAACTAAAAAATGCCATTCAGTCAAACTTGAATTATGTGATCATTCTTGGTGAAGAAGAGGTTGCTAATAACACTGTTCAAATTAAAAATTTGAAAGCTGAAACACAAGAAACAGTAAATAAAGATGATTTATTAAATTATTTGAATAAACAATTAGGATAACATATGAAAATAACACACGTTAATAACGAACTGAATCTATCTCACATACAACATCGCGTTCAATTACGAGGATGGGTATCGAAATCTAGACGCATGGGTGGCATGATTTTTATTGATATTAGAGATCGTTTTGGTATCACACAGCTTACTGTTGATCAACATTCAGCTGCTTATGAACAAGCATTATTACTGAGACAGGAATTTGTCATTCATGTCTCAGGTATTGTTGTTGAAAGACAGTCAAAAAACCCCTCACTAAAAACAGGTGAAATCGAAGTTCAAATTGATCAACTAACGATTATTAATACTAGTGAAACGCCTCCTATGCTTGTTTTAGATGAAACGGATGCTTTAGAAAATACACGGTTAACCTATCGTTATTTAGATCTTAGAAGACCAATTCAGCAAAACTTTTTAATGATGCGCTCAAATATCACACAAACCATTCGAAAAGTACTTGTTCAAGAAGGTTTTTATGAACTTGAAACGCCTATTTTAGGGAAATCGACTCCTGAAGGAGCAAGAGATTTTTTAGTGCCATCTAGACTTTATGAACAACAATTTTATGCGTTACCACAATCACCACAAATTTTTAAACAGTTATATATGGTTGCAGGATTTGAAAAATATTTTCAAATTGCAAGATGTTTTCGTGATGAAGATTTGCGTGCAGATCGTCAACTTGAATTCACTCAAGTAGATATTGAAGCATCTTTTGTTGATCAAGAAGATGTGATTGCACTTATCGAAAACATCATGACAACCTTGTTTTTAGAAATACTTAACGTATCAATTCAAACCCCTTTTCTAAGAATGCCATATGATCAAGCAATATTGACCTATGGATCAGATAAACCAGATATGCGTTTTGATTTAGAATTAAAAACACTAGAGGCGACTTATAAAAATAATGAATCACCACTATTATCGCTTGACCATCAAGCATATATATTAATTGATCGTGTCATCACCCGTAAAGAAATCGATATGCTTACAGAAACATATAAAAAACATGGTGGACACATTTTATCGTATGCAAAAAAAGAAGAAGATAGCTTTTCTGGACCATTAACAAAACATTTCAGTAATGAACAACTTCAACAATTGCTATCAAAAAATAATGACATGATCATCCTTGCAACAGGCTCATTTAATCAAGTTTACGAACCGCTTGGTGCAGTAAGACAACAATTAGGAAAAATACTTGATTTAATCACACCTCAAACGTATAAATTTTTATGGGTTGTTGATTTCCCACTCTTTGAATACAGTGAAGAAGATGGTCGTTTATATGCAAGACATCATCCATTTACATCACCTAAAAATGAAGATGAGATGATCAATCAACCACTTACAGCAAAAGCGAATGCGTATGATATTGTGTTAAATGGCTATGAGATTGGTGGAGGTTCTATTCGAATCTTTAAACAAGAACTCCAACAAAAAATGTTTGAAATGTTAGGATTAAAAAAAGAAGAAATCGTGAATCGATTCGGCTTTTTCACAGAAGCACTTAAATATGGAACACCTCATGGTGGGATTGCACTAGGACTTGACCGATTAATTATGTTAATGACGAATACTGAAAATATTAAGGATGTTATTGCGTTTCCAAAAACACAATCTGCACGTGATATGATGATGGATGCGCCAAGTACTGTCGATGAAAAGCAATTAGAAGAAATACATATAAAGGTGAAATTATGAAAGAAATTTATGTCGCAGGAGGATGTTTTTGGGGAGTAGAAGCATACTTCAAACTTTTAAAAGGAATTCTCAAAACATCTGTAGGTTATATTGATGGTAATACGAATCAGCCTACCTATGAAATGGTATGTGATGGAAGAGCGTCACACGCTGAGGCTTGTTATTTAGCTTACGATCCAAATGAAATATCGCTTGAATCTATTTGTGAACATTTATTTAGAATTTCAAATCCATTTTCAAAGTATAAACAAGGTAATGATGTCGGCAGACAATATCGTACTGGTATTTATTTTGTTGAACAAGAAGACGAAGTTGTTGTTTTAGATTTTATGAAATCTTTTTTCAAAGAAGATTTTTCTAAAGTCCAAACAGAATTAAAACAAGCAATTGATTATGCTTTAGCTGAGCCTTATCACCAAAACTATTTGGATAAAAATCCAAATGGTTATTGTCATGTTAACTTAGGATTAGCCAAGAAAGATGAGCGTAAATGAAACGACAAGATTATATCTCTTGGGACACCTACTTTATGGGAATTGCTCAATTGTCTTCTAAAAGAAGCAAAGATCCTAAGACACAAGTCGGTGCTTGCATTGTTAACCATGAAAATAAAATTGTTGGAATCGGATACAACGGCTTTCCTAAAGGGATTTCAGATGACGATTTTCCTTGGCACGATCAAGGTGATTATCTTCAAACGAAATATCCTTTTGTCGTTCATGCTGAGGCAAATGCGATACTGAACGCGTCTCAAAATCTTAATGATTGTAAATTATTTGTGACGCTATTTCCATGTAATGAATGTACAAAACTCATCATACAATCAGGTATCAAAGAACTTGTTTATGAATCCAATAAAGATGAAGGTAAAGATTTTCAAATCGCATCAAGAAAAATGTTAGAGAAGGCTAAAGTTA
>JAQCDH010000069.1 GCA_027620815.1 Bacillota bacterium
TTTGTATGAACATCATGAAATAGTAGCAGTTGTGACGCAGCCAGATGAAAAAAAAGGGACATATTTACCAGTAAAAAAGTTTGCATTACAATACAATCTCAAACTTTTTCAACCAGAAAAAGTGAGAGATATTGCTGAAACGTTAAATGCATTTGAACCAGATCTATACATTACCGCAGCTTTTGGACAATTTATACCAAGTATCATCTTAAAACACCGACCATCGATTAATGTCCACGCATCCTTATTACCTTTATATCGTGGTGCTGCACCCATACAATACGCCATCAAAGATGGTTTAACAAAAACAGGCATCACCATTATGTATATGGAAAAAGAAATGGATGCAGGAAATATCATCTCATCTCAAGAAGTCATCATTGAAAAAGAAGATAACACCTCTACACTGACTTTAAAACTTGCAGTTATAGGAGCATCTTTATTACTTAAAACACTGCCACGATTTGAAAAAGAAAGACCTCTTGGTCATGCTCAAGATCAACGTTTCGTAAGTTTTGCCCCAAAATGGACACCTTTAGATGAAGTGCTTCATCTAGAAATGAATACTGATACCTTTATGAATTATGTTCGAGCAAATGCAAACTATCCTGGTGCAACTTTAAAAACGAAAAGTGTCACAATGAAAATTTATCAAGCGAAAAAAAATGATATAATACAACCAGGTCCATTAGGCTATATCAATCTTTCTAAGCACTCACTATCCATTTCTTTAAAAGATGGTGTCATCGATATTTTAGAAATTCAAATTCCTGGAAAAAAGAAACTCTTAATTAAAGATTTTTTAAATGGACAAAAATTATTTACTGAAAATATGATCATAAAGGAGATATGATGGATACTAAAAAAATCATTTTTACAAGATCTGAAATGTTAGAATTTAATCGTCAAACACTACTAAAAAGAGGCGTTAGCCTTGAATCTATCGCAGACATCGCTTACAAACAACAAAAACGTTATTCAGATGATGTTACCTTTGAATTATGTTTAGAAAGTGTTGAAAAAATCTTATCTTTTAGAGATGTTTTTCATCATGTTCAACTTGCTGCTGAAATCGATCGATTAGCAGAAGAAAAAATGTTTCAAGGTCCAATTCAAGACATTATTTTTGAAGATTTTGGACTTTTTGGCATTGATGAAACCATGGGACTTGATGTTGCTGGTTTATATGGTACCATCGGTCAAACCAATTTTGGTGATATCGATGTGAATAAAGCAGGTATCGTAAAAGATTTAAATGAATTTGGAAAAGATGACAAGCAATGTCATACGTTTTTAGATGATATTGTAGGTGCAATTGCAGCTGCAGCATCGACACGTGTGGCTCAAATTACAAATGAAGATCTCGCAGAATTAGACGATGAAGGACACAATTTATTTAAAGTTTCAGGAGAATAAATTTGCTTTTTAAAAAACGCAGTTTAACATCGTTTTCTCAAACGGTGTTCTCAAAATTTTTTGGTTTTGAAGAAGGTGTCGACATTACGAATGATGTCGCGCTTTTAGTACGCCGTAATGTTGTGATCAAAAACATTATTTTTATTTCAAACATTCTATATGCTGTGATGCTTTTTATTTTATCATTATCAAGTTCAGGTGGGGTTACAGATTGGGTTATTACTGTGCTTGCATTTCCAGTGACATTTATGATTAACCAAATCTTAAAACGACTCATTTATACGGATCAAGAAGATAAAACAAAACAAAGCGTTGCGATGTATGTTGCAGGATTTTACATGTTTTTTTCTGCGATTTTGATTTATGCAAGATTATATTCAATTCCTCATTTTGAGACAGGGGCATATATACTTATTTATTATGCGATTGTAGTTATTAGCTTATATCAAGATAAACAACTCTTATCGTCAAGCTTTACAACCCTGATTATATTACTTACAGCCATTCATTTAATATGGACATTTAATCTTCAACAAGCTGCTGAAGGATTTACAATCTTTGAATTTGTACCAATCTTTTTAAGAACCAATGATTTTCAAGACATTGCCTTAAGAACACTTTTATTCATTTTGTTTTATTTTGTTGTCTACGCCATTGTTTCCATGGGACAATATATGCAACAAGAACGTAAACTAGAACTTATTAGAAGAAGACAAGTTCAAAGTGATTTTTCTCTGTGGTGTTTTCTGAATCTGATAAACGTATGGATCAGCGCCATGCCGCTCACATTAGAGAAATGAGTTTAAAACTTGCTAAAGACGTTGGACTCACAGACATTAAGACAAAAGAACTTGAATGGTATGCTACTGTCCATTTAAAATTTGAAGATATTAAAGATTTAATCACAAAAGAGGAAACACAAACACAATCTACTTATCAAAAACTAAAAGATAAAACGGAGTTAGGGTCGAGTATTGCAAAACGACTACAACTCGCTCAAAAATGTGAAGATATCATTCGCGCGCACATTGAAGGCACCAACAACGAAAACTTTATTCATAATATGCAAACGATTCAAAAATCTGATATCGCGGATGCTATCTTGTGCACCGATATGTATTTAACCTTAAGAGAGCTTAGAAGTTATAAACGTCCAATGAATCATAGCCAAGCAATGAAAATACTTGAAGGTGATTTATCGGTCTATATTGATGATCGAATTATCGAAAGATTTGTGAAATTTCAAGATGAATACGATATCATGTTTAAAAACTTTTAATTCATGTATAATGAAATTACAACTCAATCGTCTTATTCAGAGCTATGTAGGTAAGGTGACCGTCATCATAGCAGCAACCTATTTTTAATAAGGTGCTATCACCAAGGGGGGAACCCAACAATAAGAAAGAATAAGACACTATGTGGTGTCTTTATTTTTATAGAAAGTAGGCTTCAAATGATTAAATTATTTAGTAGTGAATCCGTCACAGAAGGACATCCAGACAAAGTCAGTGATCAAATTTCAGATGCGATATTAGACGCATATTTAACACTTGATCCCAACAGCAGAGTCGCTTGCGAGACAGCTGTGACAACCGATTATGTGCTTGTATTTGGAGAAATTACCTCAACAGGCGTTGTTGATATAGATAAAGTCGTTAGAGAAACCATCAAAAAAATCGGTTATGACAGTGAGGATTTAGGCTTTAATTATCAGACTGTCAAAATTGATATTAAAATCAATAAACAATCTCCAGATATTGCACGTGGTGTCGATGAAAAAGAAAATAAAGAACTTGGTGCAGGAGATCAAGGTCTTATGTTTGGGTATGCAAATAAAGAAACAGATACTTACTTACCTTTACCTATTTATTTATCGCATCAATTGTCTAAAAGACTTGCTCATGTAAGAAAAGAGGGAATCATAAAGGGGTTACGCCCTGATGGTAAAACTCAAGTAACAGTGGCGTATGAAGATGGTAAAGTCAAATCTATTGATGCTGTTGTTTTATCAACTCAACATGATGAAAGATGGGTTAATAATCAAGCTGCACTTCAACAAGAAATCATCACTCATATTATCAATCCAGTACTTAAAAATTATGATACAACACAAACAAGATATCTCATCAATCCTACAGGACAATTCTTACAAGGTGGGCCTAATGGAGATGCAGGGTTAACAGGAAGAAAAATTATTGTTGATACTTACGGTGGATTTGCTCCTCATGGTGGAGGTGCATTCTCAGGTAAAGATGCAACTAAAGTCGACCGTAGTGCAGCGTATATGGCACGTTATATTGCTAAAAATGTTGTTGCCGCAGATCTTTGTGATGTTTGTGAGTTAGAACTTGCTTATGCGATTGGTGTCTCTGAACCTGTTAGTTTTTTTATTGAATGTCACAATACAGAAAAAGTAGACATTATGCTTATTAAAAACGCTATCGCTGAGACGTTTGATTTAAGACCAAGTCAAATTATTCAAGCTTTAGACTTAAAACAACCCATTTTTTCTAAGACATCCTCTTATGGTCATTTTGGTCAAGATAATGTCACATTCCCTTGGGAAAGACTTGATAAAGTTGCTAAACTAAAGAAAATTAAAAGTTGCTAAACTAAAGGAAATCATATATAATAGTAGTAAGGACAAATGATGAGCGAACTATTTAAAAAAATTGAACCTTTAGAAAAAAA
>JAQCDH010000070.1 GCA_027620815.1 Bacillota bacterium
AGGGTTATCGTTTATTGGTGATGCATTTCTTGCGTTACGGCTTCATCATCTCTTATATTTATTCCCTATGATTATCGTTATTGTCACCAATCAAGTATTTCCAATGATCTATGACGGTAATCACTTTATATTAAAAATGCCACTTGTGATCTTGTTGTTATCTGTGTTTGTATTTAATGTTGCAACCTCTCGTATTGATAATACACGTGATACCACGCTTACTGATTATGCCTATAGTGATCGTGATTTATATGAGTATGTGTATAATGCACAACTGACCATTAAAAACTTTGGACTACTTACGTATACGCAACGTGACATCTTAAATGCATTTAGAACACCACCACTTTTTATTTCTGAATATGAAGTTCTTATTGAAGATTACATAAATAACCAACCCATTCATGAAAACAATCAATATACAGGGATTTATGAAAATAAGAACTTGATACTAATTATGGCTGAAAGTTTAGATTATATGGCCATTCATGAAACATTAACACCCACGCTTTACATGTTAAAAAATGAATATGGGTTTTTTGAAAATTATTATTCACCACTGTATTACCGTTCAACTGCTGATACTGAATTTATGACACAAACAGGACTCTTTCCAAATAAAAACGTGACTTTATCAATGGATTTTTACATGGAAAATACATTTCCTTACACGTTACCTAAGATGTTTGGTCAAGAAGGATACAGTAGTTATAGTTATCATAACTATATTGATTACTTTTATCCAAGACGTGCATTTTATACACAAACTCTTGGCTATGACATGTATAAAAATGCAAGTGATTTTGGACTTCTAGAAGAACATACAGGCAATGGCATCATCTTTGATCATCAGTGGCAAAAAGATACCGATTTAATTACCATGTCAACGGATGATTTTATAAGTAATGACCCATTTTTTGTCAATTATATTACGGTGAGTCAACATTTCCAATATAACAATGATCATGAAGTCGCATCCATCCATATCGATCAAGTAAGAGCGTACGTTGAAGAAACAAATGAAGACATTCCTGAAATCATGCAATATTACTTAGCTACCGCCATTGAACTAGATTTAGCTGTACAAGCTTTAATGGAGATACTTGATGAACAAGGTTTACTTGAAGAAACCGTCATTATGATTTATGGTGATCATTATGCGTATGGCATTGATGAAGCTTCCATTTGGGCATATGATACACACAAAGAAGATCAAAATACCAATGATCTTCATAATGTTCCAATGATGATTTATGATTATGATAAGCTTTTATCTAAGACATTTAATGAATATATGTCATCTATTGATATTTTGCCAACGATTGCTAACTTATTTGGATTAAACATGAATTATCAATATGTCTTTGGACGAGATGTTTTCTCTGAAAGGAATCATATTGTTGTGTTTCCAGATTTAAGTTTTGTTTCTAAAGATTTTGAATATGAAGCTTTAACTGAAAGCTATCGAATCTTTAATGAAACGTATACCAATGACGAGTTAAGTTCATTATCGTCTATGTTTATTACAAAATATCGCTATAATATTTTAATACTTGATAATGATTATTTTAAAGAAGACGAAGACTAAATAAAAAAAGCATGAGATTCATGCTTTTTTTATAAACTGTTTTCAATGACTACCTTTAATGCCTCTAATCCTTCTTTAGTTTCATTTGAAACCATATAGATGTTGGTTGGCATTGCTTTTAAAATGGTTTTAAGTTGTGCAGGACGTTTTGTTTTTGGAATTTTATCGATTTTAGTTGCAACAACAATGACTTCTTTTTCATAGCGTGCTAGTTGATGAAAGACATCAAGATCATCTTTTGTTGGTCCGACTTTAAAATCAATAATCATAATGACTTTTTTAAGGTGTTTTTGATGCATTAAAATCTCATTTAACATTTCATAAAATGCTTCACGGTCAGTTTTTGAACGCTTTGCATAGCCATAACCTGGGGCATCGAGTAAATAAAACGCTTCATCCACGATATAGGAGTTAATGGCAATCGTTTTTCCTGGGTTAGATGAGGTTCTTGCGAGCTGTTTACGATTGAGCATCGCATTGATAAGAGAGGACTTTCCGACATTTGAGCGTCCTAACATGAAAAACGATGGATGATCATCTAATGTTTCATCATAGCCAGGATACGATTTAATGTATGTGCCTTGTTTAAAATAAGTCATGTCTTATCTTATCACAGTCTTTTATAACTTGGGATTTTATCAGGATATAACTGATAAATAATGCTTCCCATCGCCGTCGCAACTTCACCAAGTGCGGTAATAATCATCGATTGCTTCCCTGGATAGGTGACACCATTACCACATGCAAAAATACCTTGAAGGGATGTTTCCATCGATGTTGAAACAATTAAACGGTTGTTATCAAGTGCTAAATCGTCATTTAAAGGATGCGTTTTAATTGGAATCGTTCCAAAAAATACAAAAACATGATCACAAGCAATGGTAATATCTTCTTTTGTTTTTAAATGCGTAATCGTAACAGATTTAACAGTGTGTTCGGTAATAGACGCATCACTATACTTATAAGGCGTATAGACGTGTGCTTTCACTTTAATTTCTGATAATAACGATTCATCACCTCTAAAATCATCTCTTCTGTGAATGAGATGCACTTCAGCACCGTGATTGATAAAATAATGAGCCCAGTCAGTTGCGGTATCGCCACCGCCAAACATCACAAGTTTCTTACCTTCATATAAAGATGCATCTTTCACATGATAATAGAGATTGTTTAACGTGGCTTCATCTTGAATATTTAAAGGACGCGGGACAAACATCCCACCACCATGCGTAATGAGTATAAATTTTGATGTAATCGTTTCGTGATGGTTTGTATGTGCAATGAAAGCATCTTCTGTTTTTTCGATGCGTTCAATGGATGTCATCAGTTTGATATGATTGTTGTATTGTGGCACAGACATCTGAGAAAGCATTTGATTTAAAATGGATTTTCCTAATGTATCATTAAACCCTGGATAATCATAGACGGGTTTATCTTCATACAAGCGTAATTTACCGCCTAATTCAAAAGACGCTTCAACAAGCGTAAATGATAACCCTGAATTGGATGCGAGATGGCTTGCATAAATTCCTGCTGGGCCACCTCCAATAATAAGTAAATCTAACATATCTTCACCTTTACTTATTGTATCAAATAAGTCAATAATATAAAAAAAAGACGCTTAAGTCATCCTTAAGCGTTTTATTATTATTTTAAAGCTTTTAAAAACACATCTGTAACATGTTCAACTGGAATAATGGTGAGTGCATCTTTAACTTCTTTTGGAATATCATCAATGTCTTTTTCATTATCTTTTGGAATTAAAATCGTTTTAAGTCCAGAGCGATGCGCTGCAATCGCTTTTTCTTTGAGTCCACCAATCGGTAACACATTGCCTCTTAGGGTAATTTCACCTGTCATGCCAACTTCTTTATTGACATAACGCTTAGAAAGTGCTGAATAAATCGCGGTTGCAAGTGTAATCCCTGCAGATGGACCGTCTTTAGGAACAGCGCCTTCTGGCACGTGAATATGAAAATCGTTGTTTTCAAATAAAGAGACATCAAGTTTTAGTTCTTCTGCATGTGACTTTACAAAGGATAATGCGGTCATTGCCGATTCTTTCATGACATCACCGAGCTTCCCTGTTAAAACAAGTTTCCCGTTTCCTTTATAATACGTGACTTCAACAGGTAATGTATCGCCACCAAACGCGGTATACGCAAGACCTGTTGCCACACCAATTTGTTCTTTTTGGTCAGCTAGATTATGACTAAAACGTTTTTTACCAATGAATGATTCAATGTTTTGTAACGTAATATGAACGGAAGGTACTTTATCAAAGAGAATGGTTTTAATCGCTTTACGAATGAGTGCACCAATATAACGATTCAGTTCACGCACACCCGCTTCTCTTGTATAATGTTGAATGATGTAATAAATGACCTCATCATCAAGTTTAAACATCGCATCTTTAAGTCCATGTGCCTTCAGTTGTTTTTTAAGTAAATGACGTTTGGCAATTTCAAACTTTTCAAGTTCTG
>JAQCDH010000071.1 GCA_027620815.1 Bacillota bacterium
TTAACGGGTATACGTGTCACTTCATCTAATATAATTTCTGGATTTTCTATTTTTGCAATTAATATTTTTGCAGCCATTTCACCAAGTGCGAGTCTATCTTGAGCGATCGTAGTTAGTGTTGGTGTAAAGTGCTTTGAAAATGGCATATCATCAAAACCGATGATTTGAATATCTTCAGGGATGCGTATTTTTAAATCTCTTAATCCTTTTAAGACGCCTAATGCAATGTCATCTGAAGATACAAAAATCACTTCAGGTTTTTCTTTAATAAGTGCCATCATCTCTAATACTGCGCGGTACCCAGAGGTGTCTCCAAATGATTCTGTGAAGACCACACTACTTTTTTCTTGATGCCAACCTTCTTTTTCAATATATGATTGATAAGCCTCATAACGTTCTTGGAATTGTTTTGCTTTTAACGGTCCTGAAATATATGCCACTTTATTTTTCTTTAAGTCATTTTTTATGTAGTCAAGAGCCAAATACACACCAGTCTCATTATCAGAAACAACTGAATGCAAGCCTTCAAAAATTAAGTCATTTGAAACCGATGGAATATGTGAGTCAATGAGTTCAATCAATGCTTGATCTTGATCATTCCCAGTTACAATATACACACCATCAACACGCTTATTCATACACCATTCTAAATAAGACATCTCATGTCCACCTAATCTTCTTACAATAAAACTGAGTTCATATCCAAACTTTTCAACATACGTTTTAAAATGTTGAAGTAAGCTTGAAAAAAATGCATGTTCCAGTCCAATGTTAAGTGCTTCTGTAAATACAACGCCAATGGTAAAAGTCCGTTTAGATTTTAAGTTTCTCGCACTTTTAGCAGGAACATACCCAACTTCTTTAATGTATTTTAAGACACGTTCACGCGTGGAATCTGATACATTGCCGCTTTGATTAAGAACTTTAGAGATTGTTCCAGGTGATAAATCAAGTGCTTCAGCAATCGTATAAATTGTTTTTTTATCTTTCATTTATGTCTCCTGATAATAGGATACACGATAGATATGCATACTTGTAGGAAGTATCGATTCATCAATCGGTCCTCCCCAAGAGCCTCCAAGAGCAGTATTAAATATTAAATAAAACGGTTGATTAAATGGCCATTCTATTTCAGTTTCACCATGTTGTTTTTGAAAAGATGCAACTTCTACGCCATCAAGTAAAAACGTAATGTGGTTTTCTTTCCAAATCATGCCATACACATGTAGGTTATCATAAACATCATCGATGACTTCAACATGTGTAAGTTGATTTCCTTGAGTAAAATGTCTTGCTTTTGAATGCAAACTAAAATGAATATGATTTGGATTGCTTCCAACATGCTCCATTAAATCAATTTCACCACATAAAGGCCACGGTGTTCCTTCTTTAAAGTTTTGTCCAAGTAACCATATTGCTGGCCATGTGCCTTTTCCTTTTGGTAAAATTGCTTCTACCTCTAATTTGCCATACGTAAAAAGACGATTTGGATAGCTCGTGACTTTTGCACTTGTATAATGATTATTTTCATAATCTTCTTTTCGACCAACGATGGTCAAACGACCATTAGATAAATCAACATTGTGAGGATAAGGTGTGTAGTATTGAGACTCTTTATTTCCAAAACCATGTCCACCAGTTTCAAATGTCCATGTATTTAAATCGATTTGACCTTCATTAAACCGGTCTTCAAAAACAAGTTTATATCCCATTTTTATCTCCTAAGTAAACATGTATGGTTTGATAATGTTTTTCGATTGGCAATGTGATTTCTTCTTTATCAGCAACGATTTTTTTAATTTCATAGTTGTCAACTGAAGCTTCTAGATGATAGTGTATCGTCGTTTGACTGCCAAAAGTTTTTGTATTAATGGTTGCTTGTTGGTTGATGAAATCTTTTAAGATCAGTTTTGGTTTTAAATATAATTTTCCAAAATGGAATTGTAACCCGTAAACTTGATGTCTTAAAATATAGAGTAACCATGAGGCTGATCCTGTTAAGTATAAATATTTTCCTTTTCCCTCATCGTTAAAATATTCAGGGATTCCCTCATAGACTTGACTTTGAGGCTGCATTGCTTGATCAAGAATACTAAACCATGCTTCGCGTGCTTCATGATTGAGGTGATATTGATAAAGTCCATACGCATACATCATTGCCATATGAGAGAACACAGCTCCATTTTCTTTATGACCATAAGCAAAATAAAACGCACGACCTAATGGATGCTTATTTTCTTGATAATGACTATTGAGTTGATAACCACCTAAATGTTTTTGATACAAAACATCTCGTGTTTTTTTAGCAATTTTTTGAGCTTGTTCTTTTGTTGCGATCGTGTTAAGTAACGCCATCGCTTGACCTGTTAATATGACTGTATTGGTATCATCTAAAGGAAGCCCTTGGTGATCATAATAACTTTGGAAAATATCATGTTTAAAAGCTTTTTGTAAGTGCGTGTAATGTGTTTCATAAAGTGCATTTAAAGCTTTTATCAAGTCACTTTTTGAAATGGAACTTGATGAGATCTCACGGGTCTTAAAATAAGTTTCTAAAGAAATGTGATTTAAGATGAGTTCATAGATAGGTCCATATAGATCAAATGAGGTTTCTTTTAAGGTTTCAATGAGTTCTACCAATGATTTAATATTATTGACATACATCATAGTAAAGGCAATTGTTTCACCTTTTTCGTGACCCATATCAAGACCATCATTCCAATCAGCATCCATTAATTTAATATAACCGTGTTCTCCTAGATGATGTAACGCAACAACATGCTGAATAAGAAGGTGTTCTAAAATGGTGCCTTCATAGGTTGTAAAACTTGGTTTATCTTGTGTTTTAAATTGGCCATATCCGTATAAGTGATCACTAAAATAAGCTTGTTTTCTCATTAAAAACGCAACATCACCAGTCTCATGAATGTACATGAGTAAGGTAATGAGTGGCCATGCGCCATGGTCAGACCATACTCTAGATATTGCATTTCGATCGGCTTTAAATGACCCTGGTTGATCACCGATGATGGTTGCATTCGACCCATCTAAGCGTACCCCTTTAAAATATTGGAAAAGCATATCATACACTTGTGGGTCATAATACATATTGAGTGCGATAAGATCTTGCCATAAGTCACGCCAACCTCTTCCACCTTTTCCATAATCATGATGGGGTAAATAAGAGTTTCCCATCACGCGTCTAAACAGTGGTTGAAGTGACACAAATTGAAGTCTTTGAGAAACGTCTTTTGAAATAAGTTCAAAGGATAGATCATTGACATAAGGTTGATAAAACATTTCACTTTCATTGAGCTCAGTGATAAATGTATTAGGATTCAATGCTTTTTCTAAGGTATCTTTTAATCTTGAGGCATCGTCATCAACACCAATTGAAAACAAGATGTGTTTTTCTTCATTAGGGTTTAAGATAATACGTTCTGTTTGAAATGCTGCAATACTTTCATATCCGTGAAATGTTCCAGATGAAACAAGATCACTAAGTCCTTTAGGATATAAGAGAGAGCCTTCTCCGATAAACCGGTCCAATGTAGGTGATGCGCCAATATTATGATGTCCAATCATTTGAAAGGACACACCATAAGATAGTTGATTTTTATGATGTCCCGTTTCATCAAAGTGAAGGGTTGGTGTCATAACTAATGTATTTAAAGAAAGTTCAGTGACATTCAAAAGTGAGGTTACATGTCGATGATCACGTTGATTTTCAGCAGATCTTCCATAAAGTTCAATGGCTGAAACAGCTTGAAAGGTTAATGGTTTTTGTGCATTATTTTTGATTTTGATGAAATGACGTTCAATGTTTGTTTCGGAAACAAGGAAACTTGTTGTCTCAATTGCGATATTATGTTCTTCTCGTATCACTTTTTGGTAACTTAATCCTGTTTCATAAGTGATGGTTGTATTTTGTTGATGGACTAACTGTCCATTAAGATCATATCTTGTGTCATCAATAAAAAACATGACATTGC
>JAQCDH010000072.1 GCA_027620815.1 Bacillota bacterium
TCAAGCGATCCCGGATAATAAAAAATATAAAATCACAATTCGCTCTTCATATGCACGAATCACAAATAAAGCATTTATGGAAGAGATAATGGCATTATCCGGACTTAATTTACTTGATGAATCGATAAAATATCCTGCGACATGGGATAACAAAGAACAAATTCTCATCGTTGATCTAAAAGGAGGTCATATCAAATGATCGAAATATTAATTTGGTTTTGGTTAGGTTTATTTTTATTAGCTGTTATATTTGAAGCGGCTACCGTTGACTTTGTTGCAATATGGTTTGCTGTAGGTTCAGTCCCGGCATTCATCTTAGCAATCGTTGGCGCTCCAATATGGCTTCAAGTAACAACATTCCTTGTAATTACGATTGTATTGATCTCATTTACAAGACCTTACATGTTAAGATATTTTAAAACAAATCAAATCAAAACGAATGCACAATCAGTAATCGGGAAAACAGCAACCGTATCAGAGGTCATTCTGCCTAATGAAATTGGTGCAGTAAAATTACGTGGACAAGAATGGTCTGCAATCGCTTCTTCAAAAATTGAAGTTGGTACAGAAGTTAGAATTCTTGAAATTGAAGGCGTCAAACTTATTGTTGAAGCCATAAAATAAAAAATTAAAAAAAAGGAGAAAGAAAATTATGTTAATACCTGCAATTATTATTTTTGTAGTCATCGTACTTGTTTTATTAGTTTCAAGTTTTAGACTTGTTTCTCAAACAAACATGTTCGTTGTCGAGAGACTTGGTGGTTATTTAACCACTTGGGATGTTGGAATACACTTGTTAATTCCGTTTGTTGATAGAGTTGTTTCACAAGTGTCTATGAAGGAACAAGTGAAAGACTTTGCGCCTCAACCAGTTATTACTAAAGATAACTTAACAATGCAAATAGATTCAGTTGTTTTCTTCCAAGTTACAGATCCTAAACTGTTTGCATATGGTGTTAATAATCCGATTGCTGCAATTGAAAACCTATCTGCAACAACACTACGTAACATCATTGGTGATTTAGACTTAGATCAAACCTTATCTTCACGTGATTTAATTAATACCAAAATGCGTGCAATCTTAGATGAAGCAACTGATGCATGGGGTATCAAAGTGAATCGTGTTGAAATTAAAAACATTATCCCACCTAAAGATATTACAGCTGCACTTGAAAAACAATTGCGTGCTGAACGTGAAAAAAGAGAATCTATTCTTAATGCAGAAGGGGATAAACGTGCTGCAATTTTACGTGCTGAAGGGGAAGCTGAAGCTGTCGTCTTAAGAGCGAATGCAGCAAAACAAGAACGTATCTTGAATGCTGAAGGGGAAGCTGAGGCCATTTATAAATTAAAAGAAGCTGAAGGTTTAGGGATTAAGTTAATTAAAGATGCTGGCGCTGATCAAGCAGTTATTCAAATTAAAGCATTTGAAGCACTTGCGAAAGTCGCTGATGGACAATCAACTAAAATCATCATTCCATCAAATATCGCTGATTTATCATCACTCATCTTATCTGCAACAGAAATTGGTCAAGCATCAAAAGTTACACCAAAAACAACGAAATCAGAGTAAATTAAAAAGTCACATCCAAGATGTGGCTTTTTTTTATTGAATCGTATCTAAAATGGACTGCACTTCTTTTTCTTTATCCGTATAAACAAATGCATTTTCTAATAATTTTGTTGCTTCGTTAAGTCCTTTTTCTTGATGATAAATCGTAAGTAAGACATCATCTTTATCGACATAGTCTCCAACTTTTTTATGAAGTTCAATCCCTACATAATGATCGATGATTGCTTCTTTAGTTTGTCTTCCTGCACCAAGTAGCATGGCTGCTTTCCCAACTTTCAAAGCTTCAATGCGGTCAATAAATCCTGATTGTTTAGATTTCAGTTGAACTTGATGAGAAGAAAAATATAAAGGCATTGTTAGAAGCATTTCAGACTCACCATGTTGATCTTCTATCATACGATTTAAATATGGAAAAGCAAGTCCTTTTTGAAGCACGAGTCGTGATGCATCATAAGCGATATCAAAATCTTGATATAACTGTGATTGAACAAGTAAATGTGCTACCAAAGTCGATGCAATGTGATTTAAATCTTCTGGACCTTTTCCTAATAGCGTTTGAACTGCTTCATGAATTTCGTGTGCATTTCCTATAAAGTAGCCTAATGGTTCATCCATATTGGTGAGCACAGCGATCACTTTTTTGTGTGCAAGTTTTCCTATCTCTACCATAAGTTTTGCCAGTGACCTAGCTTCTTCAACCGTTTTCATGAAAGCGCCATCACCAACTTTCACATCGAGAACAATAATATCAGCACCTGACGCTAATTTTTTACTCATGATTGAGGAGGCAATTAAAGGCATGCTATTCACGGTTGCAGTGACGTCTCTTAACGCATATAACTTCTTATCAGCAGGTGCGATTTCACCAGATTGACCAATAATTGCTAAATGATGTTGACGCACTTGATTTTTAAATGCTTCTTCAGTTAATTCAGTTTGAATACCATGTATACTTTCAAGCTTGTCAATTGTACCACCTGTATGACCAAGTCCTCGACCGCTCATTTTAGCTAGTTTTAATCCAAAATAGGCAACCATAGGACCTAAAATAAATGAAATCTTATCACCAACACCACCAGTGGAATGTTTATCTACTTTAATGCCCTCAATATCACTTAAATCTAAAACATCACCAGAGTCTCTCATTGCTAAAGCTAAAAAAGTGGATTCCTCATCATTCATTCCTTGGAAATAAATTGCCATGAGTAACGCACTTATTTGATAATCTGGAATGATCCCTTGTGTATATCCATTGACGAAGAATTGAATCATTTCTTCTGAAAATGGATGACCTTGTTTTTTAGTTTCAATAATTTCAATAATTGTCATCGTATCACCCCCTTTATTGTATCACAGAACTCAATTTGTGTTATAATACTCCTGGTGAAATCTTATGATATTATATGCAATTAGGCACTCATTAACATCTTTAAATGAAGAGAAAAAAATTCAAGGTCGTATCGATCTTCCACTTTCAGAGTATGGCATTTTACATGCACATGAAATTTTTTCTAACTTAACGATACAAGTTGATCACATTCTGGCATCTCCATTAATTCGAGCACATCAAACTGCAATGATTGCCACTTCATACTTAAATTACACAAACCCTATTACCCTCATACAAGAATTTGTAGAAAGAGATTTTGGATCTTTAGATTTGCTTCCTGTCTCTGAGAGTAAACCTGTCGTTAGAGGGGAAACAACTTTAGATGATTACGAAAGTGACGACTTTCTTCTGTATCGAATTCAACAAGGTTTAAACATTATTTTGAATCATTATCATGAAAGCAATACGCTTCTTGTATGTCATGCGCATGTTTTAAAAGCATTGCTGATTTTATCTGGCGAAAAAAATATAAGTTTTGCAGATACGATCATTATTCATGATGATTTACTTCAATTTGAAATACAAAATCAAAACTTTATTTTTAAATCCAAGTATCAAATAAAAAAGTGACATCATTTGTCACTTTTTTTAATATGCATCATTGATTTGTTTTAAAACTAGACTTGAAATCTCTTGAGTATTAAAATCTTTATAAGAATCATAAGGAATTGGCTTTAAAAAAATAACTTCTCTATCTGTGTGATAAAAAGGAATTCGATTTCTTACTTTCGCATTACCAAAAATACGAATAGGAATGATATCTGCTTTTGCTTTTAAAGCGATTTTAAATGCACCATGTTTCATTTGTTCAATTAATTCATTATCTCTATCTTTTGTTCCACCTTCTGGAAAAATAAGCATTGCTTGTTCTTTCTCAACAGTTTTGATGGCTTTCATCAGTCTTTTTACGGTATCGCGATCATTATCTCTATCGACCATAAAGCAGTTCATCGCTTGAAGCCAAAGACCAATTAAAGGTAAATGATAAACTCCTTTTTTGACTGCATAGGCTAGATTTCTTTT
>JAQCDH010000008.1 GCA_027620815.1 Bacillota bacterium
GCCGTGGTGATTATTTAGGACACACCGTTCAAGTGATCCCTCATATTACGGATATGATTAAAGAAAAACTACATAAAATTGCAAAACATACACACGCAGATATCGTTATTACTGAAGTCGGTGGAACGGTTGGAGATATTGAATCCTTACCTTTTATTGAAGCCATTCGTCAATTTAGACGTGATATTGGTTACCATAACACCTATTATTTACATACAACACTTATTCCTTATATCAAAGCTTCTGGTGAATATAAAACCAAACCAACTCAACACTCTTTAAAAGAATTAAGATCACTCGGAATTCATGCAGATGGTGTTTTACTAAGAAGTGATGCACCACTTGAATCCGCTATTAAAGATAAGGTTGCATTACTCGGAGATATGAATAAAGATGCTGTTTTTACATCACACGATGTCGAGATTTTATATGAAGTGATCTTAAATTACGAAAAACAAGGCATTACCAATCATATTTTAAAACATTTTGAACTTGATTCAAGAAGTGTTGATGTCTCTGATTGGCAACAACTTATTACAAACATGCGCAACACAAAACAATCTTTAAATATTGCCATGGTTGGTAAATATGTGGGTCTTCACGATGCGTATTTTTCAATCATTGAAGCATTAGAACACGCAGGCTATCATCACCATACGCATGTTGAAATTACTTGGATAGATGCTGAAGATTTAGACCATATTGAAACCCAACTTAAAGATGTTGATGGTATATTAATTCCTGGTGGGTTTGGGGTACGTGCAACAGAAGGCAAAATTAAAGCCATCAAGTATGCAAGAGAAAACAACATTCCTTTTTTAGGAATTTGTTTTGGAATGCAACTCGCAGTTGTAGAATATGCTAGACATGTTTTAAAATTAGAAGGTGCACATTCAACTGAACTTGATCCAAATACGATTCATCCAGTCATCGACATACAACGTGGACGCGAAGAAGATGAAGCTTTAGGGGGAACTCTACGATTAGGTGCCTCAAAGTCATATATTCAAAAAGATAGTAAAATGTTTCGTATTTATCAAGAAGAAGTGATCGAAGAAAGACATCGTCATCGCTATGAAGTCAATCCGAAGTATCATGAAGCGTTTAAAAACTCTGATATGGTTTTTTCTGCTTTTGATGAAACGAGAACACTTGTTGAAGCAGTAGAAATTACAAATCATCCTTTTTTTGTGGGTGTTCAATATCATCCAGAATTCTTGTCTCGACCACTGAAGCCAAGGCCCCTGTTTGAAGCATTTTTAAAAAGTATGATAACACCTAGATAAAAGGGTGTTTTCTTTTTAGATGAATGTCTTTTTTCATCATGATATAATACCTTTATGAATAAGAAATTATATGTCACCTTACCTGTCCTTCTTTGTGTAGATGATGGGACATGTCATCATCCTGACGCGCGTCTTGAATCATCTTGTAAAATGTATCAGTTAAACATTATAAAATAAGGGAAACCTTATTTTTTTTATAGTTTATTGATACAATAGAAGTAAGGGGTATCTTATGAATATTTCAAAAACAACATTTAAAGCACTCAACAGGTGTGGTAGATATGCTGGACTTGCTGAAGTTGCTAAAGAAGAGGGTAATGCAGTTGTTGCATTCACTAAAGAGGCAAGTTTAGAAGACCTCATGACGTTTGAAACACATCAGAAACTAGAAGATTTACTTACTGATATGCACGATAATGATCGTGAAGATGTTTTTGAACGTTTTCATAACAAAGAATTACCACTCATGATGGAAGATTTTAAAAAAATAGAAACGCTTGCTGCTAGAAAAATCAAACATATGTTTGGTGGAGAGATCATTTTTTCTGAAGACACGTTTAAACAAAAACGTTTCGAATACGCCTTAGAACATGATTCTCTTTTTAGTTTCTTAGATATTTATCAAGAAGATGATGATCATATTAGAATCATCGAGGTCAAAGCCACGACATCAAAAAAATTTGATGATGCATGTTTTTATTTCAAGCGTGGCAAAGATAAAAACCACATGTTTGAGCGACATGGAGAGATTTATTACCCCTATCATATCAATCATCAAGAAGTTTCAAAAAACTATTTAGAAAAATATCAAACCATGCTTGATAAAGACCATAAAATCGGTGAATATCTTTATGATATTGCGTATCAAAGATATATTATTGATCACGCACTTAAAACCAATAAAAAAGTATCATATTTTTTAGCAGTCTTAGATCATTCATATATTTTTGATGGGCGTTATGACGATGAACATCATCCTGTTTATACCGATGACATCATCAAACTTGTTGATGTGACTGAAGTCACGAAAGAAATGATGCCAAAATTAGCATATGATGTTTCAGCGGTTTTAAAGAGAGTCGATCTATTAAGTGTAGAAAAAGTCAATGTTGGTAAACATTGTTTTTATCACAAAGATAAAGAATGTCCTTTTGTTCCAATATGTTTTAAAGATGTTCCTAAAGAAGATAGTATCTTGACATATTTAGATAGACATCACGGTTATGTTTATGAGAAAAAAGGTGAAAAACAAGATATTTGGGAACTTTTAAATGATGGTCGTGTTCATGCACTTGACTTAGAAGATGAATTATTAAATCCTAATCATTATGATTCACCCAGTCGAATCATAAAAAATAGTATTCAAAAAGAAACGGTTCAATATTATATGGATCAAAAAGAAGAAAAACCTTATCTCAATAGAAAAAACATCAAAGAAATTTTAGAGACATTTAAGTATCCAGTGTATCATTTAGATTTTGAATCATTTCCAGCACCACTACCTAGATTTAAAGGTGAAATTCCTTACATGCAATCCTTGTTTCAATACTCATTACATATCGAACGTGAACCAGGAGTTTGCGACCAACATGAAGACCATGTAGGATTTCTAGCAAAAAATCATCAAGATCAACGACGTGCACTCGTGGAATCGATGTTATATGATATTAAAGAAGATGATGGCACCATCATTGTGTGGAATGATTCTTTTGAAAAAACAAGAATCAAAGAGCTTGCTGTCTTATTTCCTGAATATCAAGAAAGACTCCTGGATATCCATGATCGTATTTATGATTTGATGAAAGTTGTCAAAGGGGATAAAGAAATTCAAGGGGAGTCGATGATGAATTACTATCATAGAAAAATGCAAGGGTCTTTCTCAATTAAAAAAGTATTACCACTTTTCAGTCGCCTTAATCACCAAGATTTAGACGTGAAACATGGCGGAGAAGCAATGGAAGTATATGCTAATTTTCCTAATTATGACAAAAAAACGTTTGAACAAAAATATGAAGCTCTCATTGAATATTGTAAACTTGATACCTATGCGATGGTTGAAATATTAGATGGTCTAAGAAAGTTAAGCGAAAAAGTATAACTATGGTATAATAACTAAGTTGTAAAAAATAAAATAAGAATCGTGCGTATAAAATAACATAGACATGCAGGGTTTTTAGCAACATCAAAGGAGATTTATGTTATTTTCATCATTACCACTGATTCAACCGATTTTAAGGGCTGTCGATAAAAAAGGATACACGACACCTTCCCCGATTCAAGAAGCAGCAATACCTATCATTGTAGAAGGTAAAAATGTATTAGGACGTGCCGAAACAGGTACTGGTAAAACAGCAGCATTTTCACTTCCAATCATTCAACATTTGAATGAATTAGGAAACAAAAGACATCCAAGTGCATTAATTCTCGCACCAACAAGAGAACTAGTTGAGCAAATTAAAGATTCATTTTTAAGTTATGGATCATTTACCAATTTAAGAGTACTCGCGGTTTATGGCGGGATCTCTGATCGTCCTCAAAAACAAAAACTTGCCAAAGGTGTCGACATTTTAGTTGCTACACCTGGTCGACTACTTGATCTTATTAATCAAAAAGCATTGATGCTTAAATTTATTACGCATTTTGTCATTGATGAAGCTGATCGTATGTTTGATATGGGATTTATTTTAGATGTGACTAAAATTATGAACATGTTACCCAAAGAAAAACAAACGATGATGTTTTCAGCAACGCTTGACCGTGAGGTTATGAATTTAGCAGATGAACACATTGGAGAATATGAAGTCATTGATGTTGCTACAGAAAAAGTTGAACTCAATCATATTACACAACAATTATTTTATGTTTCTAAGCGCAATAAAATTCAATTATTAAAAGATCAAATTAAAAATGGACCTGCTGTTCAAACATTGATTTTCACTCGTACAAAGCATGGTGCAGATCAACTCGCAACGATTTTATTAGATATGAAACTAAAAATTGCTGTCATTCATGGTAATAAATCACAACAACAACGTCTTAAAGCGCTTCAGGGATTTAAAGCGAACCGATTTGAGTTTTTAATAGCAACTGATGTTGCAGCAAGAGGACTTGATATTCCTGCTTTACCTAGAATTATTAACTATGATGTGCCAGAACAAGCAGATGCATATATTCATAGAATGGGTCGCACAGGACGTGCTGGATTAACTGGTGATGTGTATACCTATTGTTCAAAAGAAGAAAGATTGTTGTTAAAACCAATCTTTAAAGAACTTGAAACGCCACTTGTTTCTACATCCCATGCTTATGAAGAAATTGTTGAAGTAAAAAAACAACAATCACGACCTTTTGCAAAAAAACAAGGTGGTTACAAAAGTCGTTTATCAGGTAGAAAAAGATAATTTCTTTTTATAAACATTTCATATAACAATTAAATGACGCCTCACGTCATTTTTTTATGATACAATCTAGTCAAAGAGGAATGAATGAAAAAGATTAAAAGAAGATATATCGTTTTATCATGGATTGGCCTTATTATTTTATTTTTAGCTTTTGGACCCAAACAACAATTTGATAGAGTAAATCCATTTACTGCTGAAGACGGTAAAACACTTGTAATGGCGCATGCCGGTGGGAAAGGCGTCTATCCAGATAATACAATGAAAGCCTATCAGTACGCGTTTGATCTTGGTGTAGATGTACTAGAAATGGACTTACAAATGACATCAGACGGGATTTTAGTTTTATCTCATGGTGAAAATGTCACAGGGAATACAAGACAACATTCAAATTGTGAGACATTTATTTGGAAAGAAACATATCAATATTTATATGACAGTTGTAATTTTGCATACACCTATCAAGAGTCTGATGGGACCTATTTATATCGTGATTTATCGCAAGAAGATGTACACACTCAAAAAGTATATCTTCCTACACTAGAAGAAGTTTTTCAAACGTTTGGTAAAAACACGTTATATAACATTGAAATTAAAGCCGATAGTGATGCACCTAGAAATCAAGTTGCAGATGCTTTATATACGTTAATGGAACGTTATGATGTCATTAATCATGTCTTAGTAGCGACAGCGTTTGATGATATCAGTGCGTATCTTTTAAATACATATCCTGATTTATTCACATCAACGTCTTTAGGTGCTGCACGTACATGGATTATTGGAATGTATACTATGACATCTATCACACTTGGTAGACCACCTTATGCAGCCATTCAAGTACCGACAAGTTATGGATTTCCAGTGATAGAAACATTACAATTGGATACACGTTATTTAATTGGTGCAACTCAAAGGCATAATATGGCAATGCATTACTGGACAGTCAATGATGAGGCAACGATGAGACTACTTATAAGTAGAGGTGCTGATGGTATTATTACAGATTATCCTGAATTAATGATGACAATCCTTCAAGAAGAGGCATAATGCCTCTTTTTTTATGCTATAATTATAAATGGAGAAAACATGACATATAAACAATTATTTTTACAATTTTTTAAATTTGGTTTATTCACTTTCGGTGGTGGATATGCAATGATTCCAATGATGAGTCGTGTTTTTGTTTATGAACAAAAACTCATTGATGAACATACAATGACCGATTATATCGCAATTTCTCAAATTGCACCTGGAATGATTGCAATTAATATGGCCAATGTCATAGGAAGACACTTAAAAGGTAAAAGAGGAAGTTTTATTGCTGTAAGTGGTGTTGCATTACCTTCTTTTTTAATTATTTCAGTTATTGCTGCATTCATTCCAAATATACTTGATATACCAATTGTTTTAAAAGCAGTTCAAGGGATTGTGATTGCGGTGATTGTCTTATTATCGATTACTGTGATGAACTTACTTAAATATTTAAAAAAATACTGGTATTTATTAACTTATGCATTCATGATTTCTATGGTTGTCTTTTTCTTTCAAGTACCGATTGTTGTTGTGATACTTTCTGCCATTTTATTTGGAAGCATTCATGCATGGATACTTTCTAAAAAAGAGGTGCCACATGCTTGAATTACTATTCATCTTTTTATATGTCGGTCTTTTAACTGTTGGTGGTGGAATTGTTGCAATTCCAATCATTCAACAAGAAGTGGTTTCTAGAGGATTCATCTCCTTGTCAGATTTCATCCTTATGATTGGTATCGCTGAATCCACACCAGGACCAATTGGAATTAATGTTGCAACATTTGTAGGTTATGATCAATTAGGAATTGTTGGTGCATTTATTACAACCACAGCATTCATCGTCCCCTCATTTTTTATTTTATTATTTAGCATTAATGCCATTAAAAAATATCGTCAACATCTATATGTCAATCAATGGTTTAAATATTTAAAAGCAGTGGTTGCAGGTCTTATTATGTATGCGACATTCACACTTATAGAAATTGGATTTATAACAGAACAACAAACCGTTGAATCAAAATCCTTTATCGTTTTGGCAATCTTAATTGCAGTATCTATTGTCTTATATAAAAAGCCTTGGGCCATTGTTCTTATCGGTGGGATTTTAGGCATATTAATTTATTGAGGATGCTCTGATGACAAACTATGAACAATTTATTATTTTATGTAATAAATTTACGAGACTACTCTCAGATACATATGATTTAAAATCAACGTCAACGATGGGACAAGTCATACGCATACTAAGACATCGCCATCCACTCATTAAACAACACTTTGAGGCATTGGATAGTTATTCAGATTTGAGAAATGTTTTGGTACATGAAAAATATGATCGAGTTGTTTTAGCGCAACCCTCTGATCATGTGATTCGACATTTCCAGTGGATTTATGAAAGTTTATTAACACCAGTGACATTAAAAGATCTCATGGAAAAAGAAGTGATTACTATTGATGCGGATGCTTCATTTAGATCTCTTTTAGAGTTAATAAAAAAACATGGATTCACGCATTATCCTATTTTTGAAGATGGCATCTTTTTAGGAGTTTTTACTGATAGTGGCGTGACGCATGCACTTGTTCAAACGCCTTTTGAACAATTAGCTAAACTTTATCAAACACCTATAAAGTCTTTAATACAATATGATGAGCACATTAAAGATGTTTTAGTTGTCTTACAGAAAGACTCTATTTTTGATGTTTTTGATGTACTTCAAAAAAACGATAAAGACATTGAAACGATTCTTATTGTGACGCAAATGCCACTACAACATGAAAATCAAATCAAAGGACTCATCGTTTCAAAAGCATTAACAAAAATACTAGAAACATATATATTAGGTCCCCAATGAAAACAACCATCACAACACTTAATCAATTAAGTACACAAGCTTTAAAAAAAATACTCAAACTAAAGATGCCAATCGCATTCCCAACTGAAACAGTGTACGGATTAGGCGCGCCATATGATGATGAAGACACGATATTTAATGTGTTTGTTTTAAAAGGGAGACCACTTAACAATCCACTGATTGTGCATGTATCTACTATTGAGATGATTGATCCACTTGTGGAATCCATTCACGCTGATGCAGTATTATTAATGGAAACTTTTTTCCCTGGACCACTTACTTTAATCATGAAAAAAAGTGAGAATGTTTCTGCACTTGTGACTGCGAATCAAGATACAGTTGGCATACGCATGCCAAATCATAAGGTTGCACTTGAACTCATTTCAAGAATTGGAAAACCTCTTGTTGCACCGAGTGCGAATATATCAGGACGTCCAAGTGGAACTGAAGCGATGGATGTGTATGAAGATTTCCAAGGTAAAATCCCGTATATTATCGATGGTGAAACGTCAGATGTCGGTATTGAATCAACCATCGTTGATACAACAAGAGAACCCTTTATCATATTAAGACCTGGTGCCATCACAAGAGAGATGATTGAAAAAGTACTGAAAAAACCTCTTGCAACAACGATCAATAACGAAATTATTGCACCAGGCATGATTCATCCTCACTATGAACCCAATCACCCGCTAACAATTTTAAGAGGAAACGATGAACATATTATTTTTTATGTCAATCAAAAAAAAGATGCCCTTTTTATAGGACATGAAAGATTTCTACCGTTTATTGATATTCAAAAGTTATCTTTAGGACAAGACATTAAAGAGATGACAAGATACTTATATCATATTTTAAGACAATCAAATCATATGGATATTAAAGAAATATATACTCATGAAATCGATCATGAAGGATACATGAATCGACTTTTAAAAGCATCAAAAAATCAGATTATTGACGTTTAAGATTCACCGGACACGCCATCATGTGGTTTGACCCAAAAGAAATCACAAGTTTAACAACACTAATCAGTGTAAATAAAATATAGGATAAAGAGTGTCCTTGTTCTACAAATCCAAATATAAATGCAACGATCATAATGGCTAGCCACCCGAATAATGCTTTATACTTTGTTAATGTTAACGTTCTATACGTGACAACCGTCGTTACTAGATATGTTCCTAACGCCAGTGATAAAGGAATTCCAAATAAAAATATCATCACAAATGGATAAATATGAAGTGCTGGAAATCTAGTCACATGTTCAGGGTGTTGATTATAAAATTTAATAACGGATTTTGTTGTATTAAAATACGCACCTAAAATCACATCGCTTAATAGTAAAATAAAGATAATGGTTTTAATTGGATCTAAATAAAAATTTCTGTCTACTAAAAAACTTAAAATATGTCCTAAAAAAAGCCATAAAAATGCCCAGAATAAATCTTTTTTTAATACCGTTTTACCGATAAAAGGATGTAAAAATGATGGTACATTTAACATGGTTTTCCCTGCTTTCAATACAAATATTATAACATAAGGAAGAAAATATGAGACAGCGCAAAATACTTGATAAAGCATATAAAAAGGAACTACTTATTATTGATGTTAGAACCAAAGAAGAATTTGCACAAGGTTATATTCCGACAGCTCAATTAATCCCTCTAGATATCATTATCAAAGGTGAGTATAAAGATCTTCCCAAAGATCAACTTATTTGTCTGTATTGCCATAGTGGTAGACGTTCAGGAATGGCGAAAAAGATATTAAAAAAAGCAGGATATCAGGTAAAAAATATTGGTGGTATTTTATCTTGGAAACAAGAAATCATTAAATAACAATAAAAACTTCACTTTGTAAAGTAAAATTTACATTTACATTCATAAATATTTGATATCTAAATGATATAATTAAAAATGAAAACGGAGAAAAGTATGCCACTTGTCTATTATGTAGAAGATGATCAATCGATTAGTTACATCATCGAAAAAACTATAGAAAATGCAAATTACTCTGGTGTAGGCTTCAATCGAGGCATGCCATTTTTAGAAACCTTTAAAAAACGTGTACCTGATTTAATTTTATTAGATGTCATGCTTCCTGATGTTTCTGGTATTGATCTTGTAAGAACAATAAGAAAAATAAACACGGATGTTCCAATCATTATCGTTTCTGCTTTGCAAGATGAAATGGATAAAGTGACGGCGCTTGATGCAGGCGCTGACGATTACATGACAAAACCATTTGGGGTGTTAGAATTAACCTCAAGAATGCAGTCTAAATTAAGAAAACTAAGAGATTATAAAATATTAACGTTTCAAAACGTCATCATCGACTTACGAAAACACCTTGTAAAAATAGCAGATAAAGAAGTCTACATGACCAATAAAGAATTTGACATTTTAAGAGTTCTCATTAAAAATCAAGGTCAAGTTGTTCCTAAAGAAATCATATTCAGAGATGTGTGGGATACGACCTATATTGGTGAAACAAGAACACTTGACATGCACATCAAATCACTAAGACAAAAATTATCTTCAAATGAAGCTGAAGTGATGATTAAAACTATTCGAGGTGTAGGGTATCAAATCGAATCAAACGAACATTAAAATTAAAGGCCTAAAAACGATAACATTGATGATGTTATCGTTTTTAATTATTCCATGGATTTTATTTTTTATTAATCAAATGAGTTTTGGTGTGACGGTTGTGATTACCATTCTTTTTACAGCGCTCTTGAGTTTTATTATATTCTTGTTACTTCAATTTCAAAAAAGTACATTGTTAGAATCTCAAGCGTATTTAGAAATCATTGAATTCATTCAATCATCTAATCAAGACATCAAAATTTCTAAAGATGTTGTTCATGACAAAAACTTGATGCTGAATTATTTTAAAGAAATGCAATCGACATTAAACAAACAAATTTTAAAGAGTGAACGTTATCGAAAACGATTAAGATTGATTTTAGATGGATTACAATTAGGAATTTTACTGATCGATAAAGATTATAAAATTACATACTATAACAAGAAAATGCATCTTTTTTTCAATCTTGTGGAAAAAGATACGGGGCAATCCATTGATCAACTCGAATTACCTCTCGCATTTATTTCCGTCATTCATGAAGCAGTATCAAAAGGTGCGACACGAAAAGACATAGAATTTAAAAATAAGTTATATGATGTACAAGTCACCCCATTCTTAAAAACAGAGTCTAATGAAACACAAGTGTTAATTGTTGTTGATGATGTTTCTTTGGAAAGATCAACAGAACAAATGAAAAAAGATTTCTTTTCATATGCCTCACACGAATTAAAATCACCGATTACCTCAATCAAAGGATTTGCTGAACTCATCTTATATGACATGGTTACAAAAGATGACGCAAAAAAAGCACTCGCTTCAATTGTGTCTCAATCTGACACAATGACGACACTTGTTGAAGACATGTTAATGCTATCTAGATTAGAAAACTATAAAGAATCTAAACAAATAAAAGTTGACCTCAAAGATACCTTAAAAGAAGTATTGAATGTATTGAAACCAATTATTGAACAAAAAAACATTATCATTTCACATAATATGCATATGATTGAGATGATTTGTGACCCAATGGATATGTTTAAATTATTTAAAAATATTATTGAAAACGCCGTTAAATACTCAAAAGAAAATGCGAAAGTAACGATTAAATTGCATCATGTTAACGAAGAGATGTTATTTGTTGTTAAAGATGAAGGATTTGGAATACCTTCTATTCATCAACCCCGTATTTTTGAAAGATTTTATCGAGTGGATGAATACCGAAATGAAGGTGGAACAGGATTAGGATTAGCGATTGTTAAACACACTGTTATGAAATATGATGGCATCATCAATTTAGAATCAAAAGTGAATCAAGGGACACTTGTTGAAGTTTCGATACCAATAAAAAAATAAATCAGGTGAATACTTGATTTTTTTTATGTTTTTATATATGATGGATAACATATCATTTAAAAAGTATTGGAGTATAACACATGATCATCGTTTATGATTCACTAACAGGTCAAGGTAAAAAATTTGCTTTGAAATTAGGTTATGAAGCAATTAAATTAAGCGACTATCATGAAGATAACCACCCTCATATTTTTTTAGTAACACGAAGTTTTAATTTTGGTGAAATTCCAAAAACGACCCTTGATTTTTTAAATATTTATCATAAACGTGTCATCGGGACAGCAGTGTCTGGTAATAGAAATTGGGGTACTAATTTTGGGAAAGCAGGCGAGGTTATCGAAAAGAAATATCAGATTCCACTTGTCGTAAAATTTGAAATGGGTGGTATGGATAATGATATTACCAAAACAAAAAAATTCATTGAGGATTTCATAAATAACAGTAAATAGTCAAGTCTTAATAAAAGTAGTTAAAGTATTTCAAGATTGTGTTAAATTATCACACAAAAAATTTACAAACTTTATAAGTAAAAAAGTTAACAAAAAATGCAAAAGTTTTATATAATGTAAACATATTCAAGCGTATCTAGATAAATGAGGTGATTTGTATGGACCGTAATATTGTGCCAGAGTGGATATTACTAAACAATCAAGTAATTGATGAAAATGGTGGTATAAAAGATCTAAATAAAGACAAAGAGGCTGTTAAGTCTTATTTTTTAAATTATATCAACAAAAAAACTCAATTTTTTCATTCGCTTGAAGAAAAACTAGAATATCTAGTAGAGAACGAATATTACGAATCTGAATTTTTAAATCTCTACACCAAAGAGCAAATTGCTGAAATTTATGACATCGCTTACCAAGCAAAATTTAGATTTCCAACTTACATGGGTGCATTTAAGTTTTATAACGATTATGCCCTACAATCTAGAGATGGCAATAACTTTTTAGAACGCTATGAAGATCGTCTTTCTATCAACGCTCTTTACCACGCCAGTGGAGACATGGACAAAGCAAGAAGATTGATTCGCTCTTTAATTGCACAGGACTTTACACCTGCAACGCCAACCTTACTGAATACAGGTAAAAAACATCGCGGTGAGTTTGTATCTTGTTTCTTATTAGAAGCCGGAGACTCTTTAAATGACATCTCAAGAATTGGTGAGTTTTCAATGCAACTCTCTAAAATTGGTGGTGGGGTCGCCATTAACCTAACCAATCTTCGTGCAAAAGGTGAATCTATCAAAGGCATCCCAAATGTCTCTAAAGGTGTCATCGGTGTCATGAAACTCCTTGACAACAACTTTAGATACGCAGATCAAATGGGACAACGTACTGGTGCTGGAGCTGTTTATTTAAATGTATTCCACCCAGATATCGAAGACTTCTTACAAACCAAGAAATTAAACGCAGACGATGACATTCGTATTAAAACATTATCGATGGGTGTTGTCATTCCAGATAAAATGATCGAACTTGCAAGAGATAACAAAGAGATGTATGTTTTTTATCCACACACGGTATTTAAAGAATACGGTAAAGACTTCGCTGATATCGCCATTGAAATGGATAAATGGTATGACGAACTCGCTGAAAATCCAAATGTAAGAAAACGTAAGATCAATCCGCGCAAACTACTCGATCAAATCGCAACGCTTCAAGGTGAAAGTGGATATCCTTACATTATGTTTGCCGATAATGTCAATAATCAAAATCCACTTGCTGGCAAAGTTAAATT
Organism: Bacillota bacterium; assembly: GCA_027620815.1. Lineage (GTDB taxonomy): Bacteria > Bacillota_I > Bacilli_A > Acholeplasmatales > Acholeplasmataceae > UBA8290. The sequence goes on from JAQCDH010000008.1 coordinate 13,255, forward strand.
CTCTAACTTATGTACAGAAATTTTACAACCAACTATCACATCCCATTATGCTGATTATGACAAAAAAGAACAAGATGATATTGGATTAGATATTTCTTGTAATCTCGCTTCAGGTCATATGGGAAATATGATGAAACACAAGAAAATTAAAGAAACTGTTCGTGCAGCAATGGACATTATGAATTCGGTATCTACAAAAACTGACATTTCATATGTACCAGCAGTAGCAAAAGCGAATCGTTTAAACCGTTCTATTGGATTTGGTATTATGGGTCATCACGGATATATTGTTGAAAACTATATCGCCTATGGCTCAGAAGAGAATATTGACTTAATTGATGTTTTCTTCAACACTGTTAACTACTATTCATTAGAATATTCGATGGAACTTGCAAAAGAAACGGGATTAAAATTCTACAAATTTGAACAATCAAAATACGCAGACGGTTCTTATTTTAAAGGTCGTGGCGAAATATTACCTAAGACCGATAAGGTTAAAGCTTTGTTTGAGGGGATGCAACTTCCTACTCAAGAAGACTGGAAATTATTACAAGAAAACATTAAAAAATACGGATTATACAATTCACACAGACTTGCAATTGCACCAAATGGATCCATTGGTTATGTCATGAGTGCAACGCCTTCTTTAACACCAGTTAAACAGCTTGTTGAGGAAAGAACATATGGGAATTCAAAAACTTATTTCCCAATGCCAGCGTTAGATGTTGCAGAATTCATGTATGAAACGGCGTACCGTATGGATAATTTTAAAATTATTGATGTCATTGCAACTGCTCAAAAACACGTAGATCAAGGAATTTCTTTCGAATTAGGAATCACCTCAGAAGAAACCACAAGAGACCTACAAAAATATTACTTATATGCACATTATCAAGGCATCAAAACCCTTTATTATACAAGAACCCAAAAATTAAAAATTGACGAGTGTGAATCATGTGCCGTCTAAGGAGAAATCATGGCTAGACAACCTTTAAAAAGAAAAATTGAAGAAAAAGTAAAACCACAATTTCCACAACCGATTGACTTTGATGGTGCAAACTGGAATGAAATGGAAGATGATTATACACAATTATTTTATGAGCAAAATCTCTCACAATTTTGGCGTCCAGAAGACATTAGTCTTCAGTCGGACTTAAATGTCTGGGACATCCTCCCTGATGAAGTTAAAGATGCATACTCGAAAAATCTACTCGTACTTACATTTTTAGACACGTACCAAGGTGATATTGGTATGCCTGTGGTATCACGCTCTTTAGATGATCGTTTTCATCAAAGAAAAGCAGTTTTAAACTTCATGGCTGCCATGGAAAATGCTGTTCATGCAAAAAGTTATTCTAATATTTTCATGACATTTTTACCAAGTCATGTAATTTCTGAATTATTCGCTTGGGGAAACAAAAATGATAATCTTCAAAATATCATGAGTTTAATTGTTGGTGCATATGAAGTCTTAGACCGTTTCACATACGTTAGAAATTATGATCCTGAAAAAGTAGATTTCACAGAAGAAGAATTCTTAGAAGCGCAGTGGAAAGCAATGTGTGCATCCGTCTTTTTAGAGTCTTGGTTATTTTATTCAGGGTTTTATTATCCACTTTATTTCTATGGACAAGGTAAATTAATGCAAGCAGGAGAAATTATCAACTTGATTTTACGCGATGAATCGATTCATGGCTTATATGTTGGAAAATTATCTCAAGAAATATTTGAAACATTTGATGCTGAAAAACAAGAAGAACTTAAAGGTTGGATGTTTAATTTACTCCATAAATTATATAAAGAAACATCTGAACTTGTTGAAACCATTTATGATCCTTTAGACTTATCGCATGATGTTAAAATCTTTGTCAGATATAATGCGAATAAAGCACTTATGAACTTAGGATTTGATCCAGTTTATCCTCAAGAGGAAGTCAATCCTCTTGTAATTAATGGTTTAAACACAGAAACCAAAACGCACGATTTCTTCTCTATGAAAGGAACAGGCTATCAAAAAATGAAGACTGAAGCACTAAAAGATAGTGATTTCGTTTTCAATCAACCAGCAAGAGGTGCTAAAGTCTCATGATTAAAATGTTAACCAAACCAAATTGTCCTCATTGTCAAAATTTAAAATTATTTTTGAAACATGCAATGAATGATAAGTATGCACCAGATATCGAAATTTATGATCAAGGTGAACAAGCAGATGTTGTTCAAACGTTATTAGATCAAAATAACATTCAAGCATTTCCTTCACTCATTGCATCATCAGGAGAAACGTTAAGTGGGTTTCAACCATCTTCAGTGATGAATTTCTTAGAAAAGCATATTGGAAAAAAATAAAGCGACTCTATTGAGTCGCTTTTTCATTGTTATGATTTGGCAGGGGTAACAGGACTCGAACCCGTACCGACGGTTTTGGAGACCGTTATGCTACCATTGACACCATACCCCTACGCAAAGAACAGTATAACATAAAATCAATCAAAATCAATCTTTAAAGATTGAAGAAGTTAAATCCTTTACAGGCTCTTTTTCACCTTTTTTCTTACGGTAATAACGCATGACTGATCCATGGAAAAATAAGAAATAAGTCACGACAAATACAGCTGTTAGAAAAATGACAATCGTGCGTGTCAGTATGTAGCTATATTCATTGATATCACCACGTGTCGTATTTAAATTGAGTGCTGAAATTTCAAGTTCTGAAGGTGTATTATTTTCAAATTGGTCCATTAAACGGTAACTAGTAGGAATTTCAAAACTACTCGTCTTATATATTGCGGCCTCATTTGATGGATTGATGGTTGCTAAAAAGATGGGAACCGGAGAAAATTCATAAACATCACCTTCGACCCAACCATAAAAGACTTCTACACGCTCTATCAATGCATATTCACTGCTTTCAGAAATCAAATTATAACCATCATAATCAAACATAAAAAACACAGGAACATTTTGAAAAGAAAATGGATTTTCGATATCATAAATGAGTGTTTTAAGATCCGTGTAATTACCATCTACTAAAAATGTTGCGTCTGACATTTTAACATTGATTTTAATAATTGGTCTTTCTAAAAGTTCTCCTTCATGAATGATAGCCATATTACTAATCATCATGGCATAACCATCAACACCAATATCTTCAGTGACAGCACCTACTGTTCGAATGGAAAACCGGTATGTTATATCGCCTTCACTTTGAGAATAATCAAATAAATCAGCTTCTTCAGAGAAATAAGACAACCCAAGTAAGGTATTCATACCTTCCATATAAGTCACTTCATCATTTAAATAAGGCTCTAAGTTATCTTTGTAATAGGCTTCTAATTGTTGAAAATAAGCATAGCCGTAAACTTGTAAACTTAAAACTGCAATCACAATAAAATACAATATTCTTAAAAACCACTTTAACATATCTATATCCTCATTAATGCTTTCATATTCATTATACCAATGAACACAAAAAAATAGATAAAATCACTTTACATCACATGAAAATCATGTATAATAGAAATTGCGCTAAGATTTGGCGGTCGTGGCGAAGCGGTTAACGCATCGGGTTGTGGTCCCGACATTGGTGGGTTCAACTCCCATCGGCCGCCCCAATAATAAATAGGCCCATAGCCAAGGGGTAAGGCAAGGGACTTTGACTCCCTCATCGTTGGTTCAAATCCAGCTGGGCCTGCCATTAAGACTTTAATAGAAACACTTAGGTGTTTCTTTTTTTATGTGAAAATAGAGTAATAGAAACGTCTATTTTCCAAACTTTAACGCTGGAAGAAATTTATGAAATATTAGATGCATACTTAAATCAACTCAATATGCCATATGAAGGATTGGAAGTCGTATTAAACACATATGCTTTATCGAAATCAACACCAGGAAATTATGAAATTTATTATGATGTCATCATTAATGATCAAACCTATGATGGTCTCATGCACATCAAAGTGAACCATCCAATAGAAGAAAAAGCTGTACAGTATGGACTCATTGGACTTGCAGGTATTCTTGGTGGTATTGTTTTTTTAGGTGCGAGAAAACAACTTAAGAAAAAACGTTGACAAGAAACTTCAAAACGTATATAATGGCTTTTGCGCGGGTGTGGCGAAATTGGCAGACGCACTAGACTTAGGATCTAGCGCCTTACGGCGTGCAGGTTCAACTCCTGTCACCCGCACCACTTAAAGTCAAAGAAGAGGCAGATGCCTCTTTTTATTTTTATTAACGAGAATCTTCAATTTAGTTTTAAAAATAAGGCCATATGTCATATAATAAAGGTATACAACAATTTAAAGTCAAGTAACATTAAGAGGTGAACCATGTTAGAAGTTGGAACAATTGTAAACGATTTTTCATTACCAGATAGCAAAGGAAATATTAGAAAATTATCTGAATTTTACGGGAAACCATTAGTCATTTATTTTTATCCAAAAGATGATACACCAGGTTGTACAACGCAAGCTTGTACATTTCGTGATCAATACGAAGATTTCACTTCAAGAAACATTCAAGTGATCGGAATCTCAAAAGATGATCCAATTAAGCATGCGGCCTTTAAAGAAAAGTATAACCTCCCTTTTATATTATTATCTGACCATGAATCAGAAATTTGTGAGTACTTTGGTGTTTGGGTTGAAAAAAGTATGTATGGAAAAAAATATATGGGAATCCAACGTGCAACTTTTGTTTTAGATGCTCAAGGGATTATTACGCATGTCTTTCAAAAAGCCTCACCTGAAAATAATGCTCAAGATATATTAAATGTTTTATAATAATTGAATTTAGCACATAATTCAGTATTGATAAAAAAGTAAATAAAACGTAAAAAAGTGTCCTTACATAAGGATGCTTTTTTATTTCCTTTGACTTTTTTAGCTTTTGTTATAAAATAAGAGAAAAATATTTTTACTAGAGAGGAAAGACATGAAAATGAAATTTTGGTTAAGACCCGTAATTTTGATGACACTTTTAATTGTTTTAAGTGCTTGCGGTGAAACTGTTGAGAACAGTGCGCCAACAATATCTGGTACAACAAATCACAACGTTGAAGTTGGCGATAGTTTAGATTTACTAGTTAACGTTACTGCAACAGACTTAGAAGATGGAGATTTAACGGCATCAATTATTTTAGTTGATGATACACTCGATCTCGATTCAGAAGGAGAATACTCAGTAACATACCGAGTTACAGATTCAGAAGGAGAAGTGACTGAAGTATCAGTCACAGTCACTGTTACTGCTAAAGCAGAACTTACCGATGCTGATAGAGCTCAAGAGGATTTAGATGCATATCAAGCATTTTTAGCAGCAAATCCAGGTAGTTATGACTTTATTAAGCGTGGTGAAGTTCATCGTTCAATTATAACTTGGAGATCAACATCACCGTATTTATCTAACGAAGGCGTTTTATTACCACTTCCATACGGTATGGATGCTGCAACTGCATCATACGTAGGGACATTCGTCTATCGTAATGCAAGTGTGAATGCAACTTTCGAAGTTGATTTACAACCTGCAGCGCCAGTTGTTATTGCAACATCACGCAATGTGCCTTTTGAAAATACGACGACTGAATTTGATGTCGCAGATGGACAACTCACATTATTCTTTGAAGAAGATGGATATGTACCTTACGTGAAGGTCACTGATTTTTTTGATTTATTAGATGGATTTGTTGATCCAGAAGTAGAAATTACTGTGACTACAGAAGGTAATGTCTTAACCATGTTTTACCAATATTACGATGAAAATGAAGATATCACTTATGATTTAGAGTTAATCATTGATGCTGATGCTGACACAATTTCAACCAATGATCCAGGATTTTACTGGGCATATATTTATTCAACTGAAACCAATTTCGGTCGTCATATTGAATATGATTACGATAATCCAAATGCACATTACTATGAAGGTGGTGATGTTGTATATGAGCTTGCGAAATACAACTTAGACATCGTTGTTCATGAAGGGGAAATTGTTTTACCTTATTATACTGTCAACCAATTGTTTGCAGGATCAAGTTATTACAATGTTTATTATAATAACCAAAAACTATATGGTATTTATGGAACACCTGCAGATGATAGTGACGAATACATGGATATGAAAACGTCAAACATGAACGGAAAAGATTTCCCTCATGACCTAGCAGTTCACAATTTTAATGTTTTAGCATTTAATTTAGATTATTTTTATGGATTAACTGAACTTTTAGAAATTGAAACTTTTTATGAACTTATGTATCCTTTAGGCGCAAGATTATTATCTGCCGATCCTGAAACATTTGAACTCGCATTGAGAGAATTGCTTTTAAAAAACATTGATGAACCTCACACATCTTATGGATACCCTGGTTATTTCAATGAAGTGAATGACGCAGGTCCACCAGTCAATACATTAAGTGTATATGGAACAAGATTTCAAAATTGGTATTATGATGGTTATGTTGATGTGGATGCTGCCATAGGTGCAAAATGGGGAGAAGCATCAGAAGGTTGGAATGCTTATTCAGGTCTTAGACCTGATTATTGGTTCTTAGATGATGCTAAGACAAGTGTTGTTATTACACTGAATGGATTTAGAACCTCAGACATGGAAGAATCAGCGACTTTTGATCACAGTATTGTTTCTGAGATGTTAAAAACAGAAAATACATCACTATTACCAAATATTGTGGGGTCAACTAAAATATTCTATTACAACCAATCAGATGATGCCGATAGACAAGTAAGTATGTTGATTAAAGGATTAGATGAAGCATATCTTACAACATATGGTGCATCTCTTGAAACGGCAGGGTTTGCTAAAGTCATTGAAGATACTGTTAACCAATCTAAAAAAGATGGTTATTATAGCATCACTGTTGGTGGCGTCTCTTATATGGTACAACTTGCATATGATGATGAAAATAGTTTATTTTATGTAGGAATTGCAAATCAATTACCAACATCTTACACGGCAGAATGGCCATTTGAAGTCGATATTGAAGCGATGATTGACGGAGACAGTGCTGTTTATCTTGAAATGGTGATGGATCGAGTGACAGCAGAAGCACCAAACCTAGTTAATGCAATGTTAGACTTAACTTGGAATACAGGTGGTAATGTTGGAGCACTATATAGAGTTGTAGGATTTATTACTGACGAACCTTTCATGACTGCTAGAATTAGTGGTGATACTGGTGGTGCATCAAGTAGCTTTGTTTATATAGATGGCGTACCAGTGTATAAAAACCTCAATTGGGCACTTCTAACTTCACCATTAACATTTAGTGCAGCAAATTCATTAGCAACGATCTTCAAAATGAATGACCTAGGACCAATCATTGGACTCACAACTGGTGGAGGAGCAGCATCAATTACACCAATCTTATTACCAAGTGGAACATCATTCACAATGAGTTCTAGAAGTGTTGGTGCGATAAGAACGGGTTCAGGAACAGATGAAGATCCATATGTCTATGTAAATAACGAGTTTGGTATTACACCAGATATTGTGATTGATGTCGAAGATATTTACGATGAAGAAATACTCATTACTGCATTTAATTAAAGTAAAACAATAACTCTACAAGGCTTATAAACACTTTGAAAACGTTTTCAAAACAATTTAAATACGTAAAAAGATTGAAAAAAATGTATTTTTTGATATAATGAATAAATAAATAAATAAATAAACAAAAGGAGATTATTAGATGAAAATTTCTAAAAAATTATTAGGATTATTCATGTTATTATTTGCTACAGTGCTGTTAGCAGCTTGTGGTGAAGAAGACCTTCCTCCGGTATTCGCTGGAGTAGGTAATGCATCACTTGCTGTATTTGATGAATTTGATCCACTAGCTGGAGTCACTGCAACTGACGTTGAAGATGGCGACTTAACAGCTGCAATCGAAGTCACTGCAAATACTGTAGACAACTTAACAGCTGGATCATACTCAGTATCATATTCAGTTGAAGATAGTGCAGGGAATGTTGCGACTGCAACACGTTCAGTAACTGTGAACCCACCAGCACCAGAAGATTATCCACTAGCACAATATGAAGAAGGTGTTAACCTATCTTTCTTAGATGGTGTTGAAAAAGATAAACTATTTGCTGCTGCTGAATCATATTTATTAGAAAACGTCATTGCTGGGGTACCATTATATACTGGTGCAGCACGTGTGATGTTCTCTACCCGTGTTCAACTCTTCTCAGAAGTATATAACGGGGTGTTAGGTTTCGGTGTTGGTCAATCACAACTTACTGCTGATGACTCAACAGTAGAAATGTTACCAGGACAAATGGGAACTGCTGGACAATACACTTACCGTTCATCGTTTTCCACAAATCCAACAACATTTAACCCATGGTTTGCAGATGACTCGAACTCTTCAGACTTTATTAGAACATTTACTGGTGGTTTCTATGAATTCAACTTTGATGCATCAAAAACAGGTTATGAAATTTTACCTTCATTTGCAGCGTCAATGCCGGTTGCTTTAGATCCTGAAACCATCAACGGTAAAGATTATGCAACAACATGGCAAATTCCATTAAGAGATGATTTAACTTGGACATTCCACCCAGATATTGATACATCAGGATTTGCTGCTGGTTACGAAAAATTAGATGCATCAGACTGGTTATGGACATGGAAATTAGCACTTGAAAACCAATGGTTCCGTGCAATTTCAGGTGGTGGTGACTTCATTACTAAAGGTATTAAAGGTGCTGCTGAATTTGTTGCAGGCACTGGAACTTGGGAAGATGTAGGTATTTCAATTGTTAATGGAAATACCATTCAATTAGAATACGTTTCTCAACAATCAGAATTTGATATCGTTTACAGTTTTTCTGAGGATACACTTGTTGCACTTAACCAAGAATTATTTGAATCTCTAGGAACAACACAAGCGGAACGCGAAGTTGCTTATGGTCAAGGACCATTATCAGTCGCTGCAAACGGTGCCTACTATTTAGATAAATATACACCAGACCAATTAATCACAGTTGTTAAAAATGAAGATTATGTTGGTGCAGATGGATTATACTATACTGGTCAACAATACAGATTTATTTCTGGATCAGAACAAATATT
>JAQCDH010000073.1 GCA_027620815.1 Bacillota bacterium
GAAAATGATACGTACCAACAAATTATCAAAGATCCACAAACAAAAGTGCACTTACCAAATCATGATGAAGTTGTTGAAGACCTCCATCAATCGATTGAGTCTAAATCAACATTAGAACAAAATATCTCACCTAAAGAAGAAACCTCTCAAGAAAAAACTACTCTTAAAGAAGCTGTTTCTGATTCAACTCAAGAAAAAGATATTCCTAAAAAAACGGAAAACATTCAACGTTTATCGTTGTTTGATGATGAAGACATATGAAAAACGCATTAGAATTGTTTGTTGAAACGCCTGTTACGCTTGAATCGATTATGACAGAACACAATCGCTTTGGATATTGTGCCAAAGTTAATGGTCGATTAAAAGAATTATCAGCGATTGTAAGTGGACAACAAAATATTGTTTTTCTTGATTTACTTCATGATGAAGCAATGCGTATTTATGAAACATCGCTTCGTTATTTGATTGTTTATGCGGCTTATTTGATTGATCCAAGTATTCAAATCACATTCAATTATTCAATTTCACGTTCCATATATTTAGATGTTGAAGGATTAGATCTACCTTTAGAATCTTTTTATGATCAACTTGTTGAAACTTTGACGAGCCTAATTGATCGTGATCAACCCATTAAACGCGTTCAAATGACTAAAGAAGAAGCCAAGCTTTACTATGATACACATGGTTTATCCTATAAAACACAACTCTTTGATGTGCGTAAGGAAACACAAATTAATGCTTATCAGATTAATGATTACATCAATTATTTATATGGTTATATGGTGCCTTCATCAGGTTATTTAAAAAATTATCATCTTTTTATTTACAGAAACGGCTTAATGTTGCAATATCCTAGAGCTGAACATGGTGCAAATATTCCCCCATTTAAAGAAGAGCATGTTTATAAAAAAACATTAAAAAATAGTGCTCAATGGGCGAAAATCATTCAAGGTGACACCATTGATAAAGTCAATAAGTATGCAGCTACGAAAAATGATGCTGTTTCACTTATTCAAATGAGCGAATCTAAACATTCTGCCATGCTATATGAATTAGCTGAAGACATTGCATCACGATATCAACAACTTAAACTCATTGGTATTGCTGGTCCTTCATCATCTGGAAAAACCACGTTTGCAAGACGACTTCAAATCGAACTTCAAGCGCGAGGATTAAGTCCTGTTGCGATTTCAATTGATGATTATTACTTACATCCAGACAATGTACCAAAAAATGGAGACGGTTCACCAGATTTAGAGCATATTGAATCACTTGATCTCTTGCAGTTTAATCATGATTTAAGGTTACTTATTGAAGGTAAAGAAGTGACGCTTCCTCATTTTGACTTTAAGACAAAAACACGACAACCTGGTAAAACATTGCAACTCAAACCAAATGAAGTCATATTAATCGAAGGCATTCATGCATTAAATCAACGATTAACTGAAACACTTACACGTGAATTGAAATATTTTATTTATATTGCTCCTCAAACACAACTTCACATCGATAAACATACACCTATTCGTGTTTCAGATATGCGTTTACTAAGAAGAATCGTTAGAGATGCTGTCTACCGTGACACCTCAGCAGAAAAAACAATGGATATGTGGGCATCCGTTAGACAAGGCGAATTTAAATGGATTTATGATCACCAACAACACGCTGATTATACATTTAATAGTGAACTTGCTTATGAACTTGCAGTACTTAAAAAACATGCCATTCATCGATTAGAAAGTATTGATATTCATAGTCCTTATTATATGAAAGCCAATTATTTATTAAAGTTTTTAAAGTATTTTATCGATATTGATGATGCGCTTGTTCCAAATCATTCGCTCATAAGAGAATTTATTGGTGGGAGTGTCTTTGAATGAAAGCTTTACATAACATAAATAGAATTCAAATTTCTAATAACGTCTTAAAAATGATATTGGCTCTTTATGAGAAAAAAGGGGCAAGTTTTTATCATGATAGTGTCTTAAAAAAAGATGCTGAAGCTTTTAAACGAAAAAATATTGAAGAAAATTTAGTTGCATTATATAAGATGCTTCAATTTGATGTCACAGACGCAAGGTTAAGTTCTTTAGTTAAAAAAGAGTTATCACCTAAAAATAAAACCGAACAACGCATGCAAAATATTAAACGTATCATTGAACTCATTCATGAACATGAAGATATTGAACTAACCATTTCTGAATTTACTGACTTAACTAAATTATTATCAAAAAACTTAGATCCAAATCAATATAACATGACAGTCATTGAAGGTGAGGCTCTTCTCAATCAAAAGAAAATTTCAAGAAGAGAAGATCTTGAGTCTTTATTAGACTTAACAAATAAACTAATTAAAAAAAAAGATGTCCCTGTGACACATTTAATCGCCAATTTTTATGTTGATTTTATGAATTTAAATATATTCAAACATGATAATGATCTCATCGGACTTTTTATTATGTATGCCATGTTAACTGAACACTTTAAAGCGTTACTTTATGTTCCATTTTTTAGTTATTTTCATCAGTTTTATCAGGCATTTAAGCAAGCAGAAATTGCGGCATCTTACTATTGGAATAATGGGTATGCGCAAACAGAATTTTTGACACAAATATTACTTGATGTGTTAAACTTATGTTATGAAGAAATCGATAAACGTGTTCATACCTATCAGTTTGAAGTCAAATTAAATAAGACAGATTCAATTGAAAATACCATTTATAAACTTCCTGAATTGTTTTCAAAAGATGATGTTCGTTTAAAACATCCAACCGTCAGTAATGCAACCATCGATCGAACACTCGCACGATTGCGTGATGAAGGTAAAATCAGACCATTAGGTAAAGGTCGTTCTACAAAATGGCAACAACTCATAGAAAAACAACCCTTTACAAAAATTAAACAACTATCACTTTTTGGAGATGATTTATGACAACCATGGAAAAAATTAAAGTGTTGCGAGATGAAACTGGATTATCATTATCTCACATTAAAAAAGCAGTTGAAGATACAAACAGTCTTGATGAAGCACGCAATGCATTATCGCAATTACGTATTCAAGATCAACATAGCCAAGTTGCAAAAAAAGGCATGGTTCGTGTTGTTTCAAGTGGAAATATCGCGATTTTATATGAGGTCAATGCACTGACTGATTTTGTTACAAAACATGAAACGTTCATTCAATTTGTTGAAGACTTAGGACAAGTTTTATTAAACCATCCTAAAATTGATATTAATGACATTCAATATCTTATGATAGGTGAGCAACGTTTAGAAGATTACCGTTTACAAGTTGAGACAAAAATTGCTGAACGTGTGGTCATCTCTCGAATTTCAACCATTGAAAAACTTAATCATCAAACATTTGGCATTTATATCCATTATAATTATAGTAGTGCATCCGTTGTTATCCTAGAGAGTAACGATCATCATGTTGATGAAGATGCCAATCTTGTAGCCAAACAAGTGACTGCACTTGGCGTCTTATATCCTAAGTGGAAACAAACCATCATTGATCAAGTATCTCAATCTGATTTATTAGGTCAATCAGTGACTGTATCTGATTTCTTATCAAAAAAAGAAGCGCAAATCATCCATGCAACCAGATATGAATTAGGTGAAAGCATGCAAGAACATTTAAGTTGTAGTTTAGTCGCAGATACGTTTTGCCAAACTTCGGTAAAGGAGAAAGCTTAATTTATGTTTGACCGTAACATGGGTAGTGCCGATAGAGTAATTAGACTAATATTAGCCATTGTCATTGCTGTATTTTCATTTGTTTTAGAACTTTATCCACTCATAGTTGTAAGTGTCTTATTACTCTTTACAGTGCTCACATCTTTTTGTGGTATTTATAGATTATTTGGCCTTACAACATGTAAAACTGATTTAGAAGAAAAAAAGTGATTGATGGATCATTTTTTTTCTTTAAAAT
>JAQCDH010000009.1 GCA_027620815.1 Bacillota bacterium
CTCAATAATTGGCCCCATAGCTCAGTTGGATAGAGCAACAGCCTTCTAAGCTGTGGGTCTCAGGTTCGAATCCTGATGGGGTTACTAGGAGTAGAGTTCCTACTCCGATTTGGTACTGTAGCTCAGTAGGTAGAGCAAAGGACTGAAAATCCTTGTGTCGGCAGTTCGATTCTGCCCGGAGCCACCACTAAAGCCATTTTAAGACCCTTTTTAAGGGTTTTTTATTTATTTTAGGAATCAAAAACCTATCTAAGTTAGATAGGTTTTTTTATGTCTACATTTATGCTATTTATTAAAGCGTGAAGCGACTCTTTTAATGCATTCAACGGAATACCAGAATACCCTAAGATGAGTGTTGTTTCATTCACGTGTTTTTTATGAACATAATATCCGTGAAGTCCGCGTATATATATGTTTTCAGATTCTAAATGCTTAATTAACCCTTCCTCATCTTTATGTCCTTTAACAACGAGTAAACTATGTAAACCTACATCAAGACCTAATACTTCCATGTGAGGATATGGGCTTAAGGTTTCCGTGATGACATCTATTTTTTGTTTGTACAATTTTTTCATTCTAAAAATATGTCTTTCAAAAAAACGACCATGCATAAATTTATACATAATGTACTGTTCAAAATTTGGAACTGTACAACTTTGATATGAGGAAATTTTTTCATAAGAAGATAAAAGCTTTTTAGGTAAGATCATATAACTCATACGAAATGATGGTGCAAGTGTTTTTGTAAATGTATTCATATAAATGACACAGTCATTTTGATCGATGCTTTGAAGTGAAGGAATCGGTTTACCAGTAAACCGAAACTCGCTATCATAATCATCTTCAATTATGAAACGATTGTTAGTGCTTGCCCAGTTAAGTAGTTCAGCTCGTCTTTGTATAGGCATTACAATGCCTGTTGGAAATTGGTGAGAAGGGGTAATGTGAATGACAGAAGCATCTGATTGCATTAATGTTTTAAGTTCCATACCTAAGGTATCTAATGGAATAGGAATTAAGTTTACGTCATTTGACGAAAAAAGTTGAAAAATTTTATGATAACTTGGATCTTCAATTGCATATGTTTTGTTTCTGCCTAAAAGTTCGACAATCATGGAAATAAGAGATGTTGTCCCAGAACCGACTACAATTTGTTCAACATCAACAGTCATCCCTCTATACACTTCTAAAAACCTTGCGATCTCATATCTTAAAAGCTCCATACCTTTTGGATTGGACTCATTTAACATTTCATGTTTATTTTCTGATAATACTTCACGTGCAAGTTTGGCCCAAGTTGCGTTTGGAAAGATGGATGTATCGACAATATTTGTTTTAAATTCATAGGTATATGAATCCTTCATCGCTACTTTTGGTTCAAGTAGTGTGTAATTTGTTTTAGCGCCTACAAGCATATCAACTTGTTTAGAGACGTAATAGCCACTTTTTTCAATCGCATACGCGTAACCTTCCATAATGAGTTGTTGATAACTTCTATCGACAGTTAAAGGACTCACTTTCAAAAGTTGTGAAAGCGTGCGTTTAGAAGGTAATTTATCGTGTTCTTTATAAGTCTTATTTAAAATCATTTCCTTTAAATACACATATATTTCTACATATAAAGGTTCTTTTTTAGGTGTAAGTGTCTGATTCATATGATCCTATCTGGTATATAAATTTTATCTCAAACTGATTATTTTATTATACCAGTTTATTGTATATAATACAATCACAACTTATTACAGGAGAAAATTATGTCAAATGATCGTTATCAATTAAACAAAGAACTCGCACAAATGCTTAAAGGCGGCGTAATTATGGATGTATCAAACGTTGAACAAGCAAAAATTGCTGAAGCAGCAGGTGCAGTAGCAGTGATGGCATTAGAACGCATTCCAGCAGACATTAGAGCTGCAGGTGGTGTTTCACGCATGAGCGACCCACACATGATTAAACAAATTCAAGCGGCTGTATCTATTCCAGTGATGGCAAAGGCACGTATTGGACATTTTGTAGAAGCACAAATACTAGAAGCAATCGAAATTGATTACATTGATGAAAGTGAAGTGTTATCTCCAGCAGATGACATCCATCACATTCAAAAATCAAATTTTAGTGTACCATTCGTTAATGGTGCAAAAGATTTAGGTGAAGCTTTAAGACGTATTAGTGAAGGTGCATCGATGTTAAGAACAAAAGGTGAACCAGGTACGGGAGATGTCATTCAAGCAGTGAGACACATACGCGCAATTCAAAAAGAAATTAGGCACGTAGCATCTCTTCGTGATGAAGAGTTGTTTGTTTTACAAAAACAAATGGGTGTGTCATACGATTTATTAAAATATGTCCATGACAACGGAAAATTACCTGTAGTGAATTTTGCTGCAGGTGGTATAGCTACACCAGCGGATGCTGCTTTAATGATGCAGTTAGGTGCAGATGGTGTATTTGTTGGTTCAGGAATATTTAAATCTGGAGATCCTGTAAAAAGAGCAGAAGCGATTGTAAAAGCTGTTACAAATTACAGTGATCCTAAAATTCTTGCAGAAGTATCATCAAACTTAGGTGAAGCAATGGTTGGTATTAATGAATCTGAAATAGAATTGTTAATGGCTGAACGAGGCAAATAATATGCGTATTGGCATCCTTGCACTACAAGGTGCTTTCATTGAACATAAACATATGTTAGATGTCATGCATGTGGAATCCTTTGAAATTAGACAAAAAAGTGACTTAAATAAACATATGGACGGCTTAATATTTCCTGGTGGTGAATCCACTGCAATGCACAGGTTACTACTTGATTTAGAGATGTATCCGAAATTAACACAAATGATTTCAGAGGGTTTACCAGTATTTGGAACTTGCGCAGGCATGATTTTACTCGCGAATCACATATCAAATCAAGAAACGATACACTTTAAATTGATGGATATAACTGTTGAACGCAATGCATATGGAAGACAATTAGGTTCCTTCTTTATAGAAGATACGTTTAATAGCGTAAACATACCGATGACATTTATTCGTGCACCGTATGTGAAAGCATACGGTAAAGATGTTGAGGTATTAGCAACAGTGAAAGAACGCGTAGTTGCGGTAAGACAAAAAAACATGTTAGTAACTGCCTTTCATCCAGAGCTATCGAACAACACTTACGTTCATACATATTTCATTTCAATGATTCATGAAAAAACTAAATGAATTAAGTAAGAAGAAGCTATAAAAATGTTTCAGATTACAAACTAAAGATTAATTTTGTCGCATCTATAAAAAAGAGATCTAACACGACAAATTTCAACCAAAACAGAGTAACGGACTTCCAAAACATTCAGCAAAGGACTGAAAATTCTTAATTTCATTCAAACATTAAAGATGAATTATTTATTGATAAAGTTTCTTGATAACATTTGTATGATAAACTTTGGATACTTTTTGAGTTATTATTGTTTGTTTTAATTGGTGCAGCACTTGATTTATCTAATGTGTTAGAAGTAGGCGTAAATGGACTACTACTTATTTTAGGACTTCTGATCTTTAGAATCTTAGGGGTATTGATTGCAAACCTTTCTTCAGACTTAAACTTAAAAGAAAGACTCTTTGTAGGAATCAGCTATATCCCTAAAGCAACGGTACAAGCATCCATTGCAAGTATTCCTTTATCTTTAGGAATTACTAATGGTAATACCATGTTAACCATTGGTGTGTTATCGATACTTGTGACGGCACCACTTGGTGCATTGTTAATTAAACATACTAAAAAAAGACTCGTTTTGTAAGGTCACTTCATATACAATAGTATTAAGGAGATATCATGATAAAAAATCCAATTATTTCTGGATTTTATCCAGACCCTTCAATGATAAGAATAGAAGATGATTTTTATATTATCAATAGTAGTTTTGAATATTATCCTGCGATTCCTATTTGGCATACAAGAGATTTTAAACACGTAAAACAAATTGGACATGCAATTGATCGCTTCGAGCAGGGTCTTGACTTATCAAAAGTTAATCCGAGTGGTGGCATTCAAGCAGCAACTTTAAGATACCATCAAGGTATGTTTTATATCACATCAACCTTAATCTCTAAAGACTACCCAACACATTCCGATCACTTTATTATTTATGCTAAAAACATAGAAGGTCCATGGTCAAAACTTCATTTTATTGATGGTGCAGAAGGTATTGACTCGAGTTTATTTTTTGATGAAGACGGTACGTGTTACTTTCTAGCAAACCGAATGATTAAAAATCAACACGATGGTGGAAAAACAGAACTATGGATTTCTAAATTTAACATAGAAACTTTTCAATTAGAAGGAGACATCCATGCCTTATGGCAAGGCACTGGTGGTGTGTTTCCAGAAGGCCCCCATCTTTATAAAAAAGAAGGAAGATACTATTTAGTGATTGCTGAAGGGGGTACGCTTCATCATCATGCAATCACGGTTGGCTATTCAGATCAAATTTTTGGACCCTATGTTTCAAGCAAAAGAAATCCTTTATTAACACACAGACATTTACATCGAACCTATCCGATTCAAAACGTTGGTCACGCAGATTTAGTTGAACTTAAAGATGGTTCATGGATTGGGGTTTGTTTAGGAAGTCGACCTCAAGGTGGATTTTATGATGGGTTTAACCTTCAATATTCTTTTGGAGGATATTATAGAAACTTAGGACGCGAAACATTTGTTTTTCCAGTATCTTGGCCAACAGATCAAGAAGGACCTTTATTATGTGGGGACACTGGAAAACTAGAAGAATCATACACACTAGACTTATCTGAATACAAACAAACAGATACGCCGATTCAACTTAGTGAAACATCACTAAAGATGAAGTGGGTTCATCTTCATCATGCTGAAAGAAATCACATTCAATTACAAAAACAAGATCATCTCACACTGACCTTACAAGACACGCTTGCTTCAAGTTTTATCGGATTTCGTCAAACCTCATGGAAACAAAACATTAGTTTTGATGTAGTCAGCTCAACGATAGAAGATTTAGATCAATTGAATATTATAGCATGGCTAAACACCTATACATATATTGGTATTGAACTAACGAAAGAGTTTATTTATTTTAAAGAAGTATACCAAGGGAAACCTAAAATTTATCATCGCGTGATTCATTCAAGACACGAGTATCATATTGAAATATTGCTTGACTCACAGGATTATACATTTAAAATAGATGACCATCAATTCACTTTTGATGGTCGCGTGATTTCGCCAGATTTAAACGATAGTCATACAGGTGTTTTAATAGGTTGCACAGGCATATCAAAGAAGAATACTGAAATAGAAATTAAACATTTAAAGGTGTTATAAAAGGAGAATCACATGTCATTTCAAGCATATTTAAAAAACAGTCAAACCAAGTCAAACCGACGTTTTGGAAATAAAATCCTTGTGTTCGAAATAAATATATTTTAAAGACCTTACTTTAAGGTCTTTTTCTTTATATAACATGCTCTATGCTATAATAATTAAAACTTTTAAAGGACAATTTATGTCAAATCCTTATGCTTCTTTTAAAAACCCAATCTACGCCAAACAAGGTGTCGTTGCGTCTTCAGAAGGACTTGCTTCACTTGCAGGACTTGAAATTCTTAAAAAAGGAGGCAATGCTATTGATGCAGCAGTTGCTACTGCTGCAGCGTTAACGGTTGTTGAACCTTGTAGTAACGGGATTGGTAGTGATAACTTTGCTCTCGTCTATTTTAAAGATCAGTTATACGGCCTTAATAGTAGTGGGTATAGTTCTCGAAATATTTCAATCGATAAAGTCAAATCAAAAGGACACGACACCATGCCTCCTTTCGGCGTGATCCCGATTACCATTCCAGGCACCCCCAAAGGATGGGCAACCCTCATTGAACGGTTTGGAAACTTAACCTTATTAGAGGTTCTAGAACCTGCCATTAAACTCGCAAGAGAAGGCTTTATGATTTCTGAATCCGTGGGCTTTTATTTTGAGAACGCCATCAAAAAATATCAAGAGACCAATCAAGGAGATATGTTTCAAACATTCTTTGATGTCTTTACAAAAGAAGGCAAACGGTATCAAGCAGGCGATCTATTTCAATCAGATTTAATCGCAAACACACTTGAATCAATCGGTAAAACAAATGCCAAGAGTTTTTATGAAGGAGAACTGGCTAATAAAATCGTTTCTTTTATGGAAAAATATGATGGCTATATTGATCATGATGATTTAAAGTCTTTTTCTTCTACCTTTGTTGATCCTATCTTCACGCATTATAAAGGCTATGATGTGTATGAAATCCCGCCTAATGGTCAAGGGATTACGGCACTCATGGCACTGAACTTATTAAAAGATGACGCTTATGATTTATATCATCCACATACGACCCACAAACAAATAGAAGCACTTAAAATTGCATTTTCTGATACGTTAACTTATGTGACAGATCCAAACTTTATGAAAGTCAATCCTTCTTTTTTATTAAGTGATGAGTACGTCAAATTAAGAAAAAAAGAGATCAAAGAAAAAGCCTCTTTATTTGAACCACTTGATTATCAAAAGGCAGGCACTGTGTATTTAGCAACTGCAGATAAAGAAGGAAACATGGTTTCACTCATTCAAAGTAATTATATGGGCTTTGGAAGTGGGATTGTTATTGATGGCACTGGGATCTCCATGCAAAATAGAGGCCATACCTTTAAGTTAGATGTGACCCATCATAATAAGTTAGAACCTAGAAAGAAAACCTATCATACGATTATTCCTGGCTTTCTCATGCAAGGGGGTCAACCCATTGGACCTTTTGGAATTATGGGCGGGTTCATGCAACCTCAAGCCCATGTTCAAGTACTCATGAATCTTATTGATTTTCATATGAACCCTCAAGCTGCATTAGATGCCCCACGTTTTAGGTGGGATGAAGGGTTGAAGGTTGCTGTTGAAGACGGTATCGATACATCTTTAATAGACGCCTTAAAAGAAAAAGGTCATGATATATTAATTGAGCCGAGAGGATCGTCTTTTGGACGCGGGCAAATCATCTTAAAAAAGGGAGATTATTATGAGTGTGGCACTGAAACCAGATGTGATGGAATGATTGCTTACGAGTAATTAAATCCTTAAGAAATTGTCTTCTACCATGTTATAATAATCTTAAGGAGACAGCCATGAAAAAAGCGTATAATCTCATATTATCATTAACCTTTTTATTTGTATTTTCTTCTTGTGTTACCTTACCAGAAGATAATCTTCCAGATGAAACAGAAGTGAGTATTTGCAATGAAACTTTTGAAGATAAAATCATCACGTTTTGTGATGATTTTGAAACTGCAGTAAATCCGAATGAACAAGGTGTAGATCTATCCAAGTGGGCATTTCAAACTGGAGACGGCTCTCAGTATGGGATTCCTGGTTGGGGCAATAATGAAGCTCAGTACTATAGAGAAGAAAATGCATTTGTTGATGGTGGCTATTTAAACATTCAACTTAAAAATGAATCTTTTGGTGGGAAGTTTTATACATCAGCAAGACTTTGGACCAATAACTTATTTTCTCAAACCTATGGACGATTTGAAGCATCCATTAAATTACCTTTAGGTAACGGATTGCATCCAGCATTTTGGTTACTCCCAGATAATACAACCTATGGTACATGGGCAGCCAACGGAGAAATTGATATTATGGAAGCGAAAGGTAGACTTCCTAATGAAGCGTCCGGTGCGATTAATTATGGCGGTCAGTGGCCACGTAACACCTATTCTTTTGGAATCTATACCTTCCCTCAAGGACAAACCATTAATGAATTTCATACATATGCGATTGAATGGGAAGATGATGTCATTCGTTGGTATGTTAATGATAATTTATACTATCAAACAAGTGATTGGTATAGTGAAAATGGCGCATATCCAGCACCATTTAATACCTCATTTTATATCATTTTAAATTTAGCACTTGGTGGCACCTTTGATGGTGGACAACTACCTGATGCCTCTATTTTTAATGAAGATGTTATCATGCAATTAGAATATGTGAGAGTGTTTCAATATTTTAAATAAGGATTCATAAAAAAATAAGCCTGAATGACAGGCTTATTTTTTATAGACATTTAAATATTTAATGGTCCAAAAAGAATGTGTTAAAGCTAGCACGCGTTGGGTAATTCCCATAAACGGTCCAAATTGAAAGATGACAGATAAAATCAGTAAAGCAACAAGGACACGTACATGATATTTCTTAACATCCTTATCTGAATACTTAATATGTTCAAGTAGAATCAGAAGACCGAGTAATTGAGATCCGTGTGCTGCAAATAAATGAAGATTTCTTTCAAGATTACTTTGACTCGCTAGTAAAACAGGGATGCCCGGAAGGGTCGTTTTAAAGAGTCCAGCAAATACGATAAAAATAGCAATAAAAAAAAACATCCATGCCACTTTTTTATGTAATACTGGGGTTTTAACGTTTAAGTATAATCCGTAAAACCAAAGCACAGCACTTCCAATAAAAGCGATTTGCATGATCCAAGCTAGATCATAGCCTTGAGGTCCTAATTGAGAAAAGTTATTATTAATGATTGAATAAGACTCAGATGCAAAAAAATGAGCAACCAAAGCAAACAAGTAAAACCATAAGACACCAAATTTCATCATGATGAGAGGTTGATTGATTTTAGACATATAAACTCCTTATATAGAGTGTATCATAGTCAAACATGAAGAAAAAATAAAAAAGTTATCGAACATGCTTGACAACAACATATAATTAAATTATAATAATGTTAACGTTAATGTAAACGCTTACAGGAGTTCAACTTGAAGGAAAAACGCATACTTTTAAAAGATATCGCTTTAAAATCTGGGCTTGCGATTAACACTGTTTCTAGAGCACTTAAAGATAAAGATGATATTTCAGAAAAAACAAAAGCCTACGTTAAAGCGCTCGCACTTGAAATGGGATACATTCCGGATGCGGTTGCAAGTTCTCTTCGAAGTGGGTTTACAAAAACGATTGGGATTGTCTTTGATAACATTAATAATCCGTACTTCATGATGATGACTGATTTGGTGTACCATGAGCTTCAAAAGATGGGTTATGACATTATGATTTATACCAATAGTGGTGATCACGCAAAACTTGACATTATCTCGTTTCAAAAAATGGTTGCGAGACGTATTGATGGTATCATTACGTTTTTAAAACCAACTGAAGACGTTGTAAAATTAGCAACGCTCAATCAAATTCCAATGGTAATCCTTGGACGAGAAGGTGATGATGTCGGTATTGATTCTGTCTACACAGATGATTGTGAAGGTGGTCGCGCTGTCGCAAAACACTTATATGATAAAAAATATGAACGCGTTGCTTATATTGGTGCACCTAAAGATATTCTTACATCACTTAAGCGTTTTGAAGGATTTCAAAGTTTTTACTTAGAAAAACATATTAATATTCCTAATGATAACATCATCTTTTTAGAACACGGAAGAATGGAATTAAAACAATATGTGGATTCTTTAATAAAAAAACAAGTAAACGCCATCTTTTGTTTTAATGATACGATGGCATTTGAAGTGATTGATTATGTCATCAAAAAAGGATTAAAAGTGCCAGAAGATATTGCTGTATGCGGGTATGATAATTTAGAAGAATACCTACATATTCCTGTGATGTTAACAACTGTGGATACCAATAAAAAAGAACTCGTAAGAAAAACCATTCAAATATTATCAGATCGACTCAAACAATTTGATTTACCAGTTCAAAAAATGGTGAATGCATCTAAAATCGTCATAAGAAAAACAACTTAAGCTTTAGATCACAACGTTGATTTGTGATTTAAATATTATAACATTAACGTTAATGTTAATGATTTAAATAAAGAAACTAATCATGGAAACATGAAAATAAAAAAGGAGAATTACAATGAGAAACAAACTGGTTTTATTTGTTATACTGCTCTTAAGTATAACTTTAGCATCTTGTGTTGGGACAGAAGGTCCAAGGTTAGATCCAAGTGTCACCTGGTCAGGTGTTGAAGACCAGATGGTCGTAAGAGGAGATCTAATTGATTTATTAGAAGGTGTTACTGCAACACATTCAGAAGAAGGTGACTTATCATCATCAATTACAATTAAAGATGATGGTGATTTTTCAACGCATTTAGCTGGTGGATATACAGTCACTTATGAGGTTGAAGATACAGAAGGTGTTAAACATGAAAAATCAAAAAACTTCACCGTTTCTGTAGGACATAATGTTGCAAATGGTGATTTCTCACTTGCATCCTATGGATGGACATTAGATACTCCAGGTGGTAATGCAACAGTTGTATATAACGAAGATGGTGCAAATGTTACCATTAATAATGCAGGCACTTCTTGGTGGGGTATTCAATTAAGACAAGAAAATCTTCTATTTAAAGAAGGAACAACCTATAAAGCAACAATTGTTGCATCAAGTCCAGATGGACGTTCAATGTCTTTTGGTTTTGAAGATCCAAACGATGGATTTAGAATGCTAACAACAGAACGTAATGGTTTTCAAGCAATCAATTTAACTGATACGCCTCAAACCTATGAAGTTTACTATACAGCAACTGCGAATTTTTCTAATATTAAAGCTGTTTTATACTTAGGAAATCAATTAGAAGAAGATGCTGTTGGTGCTACGCCTCACAGTGTACTTGTTGAATCCATTAAAATTGAAGAAGTCGTTAGAAATACATCCGTGACATTTGTAGGTATCACCAATGTTGAACTCACTTCAGGAACGACACCAGCAGATCCACTTCAAGGTGTGACTGCAAGTGAAGGTACAGTAGAAGTCTTAGGAGATTTACCTACAAGTGTGCTTGTACAATCCACTTATGTGTTAACCTATTTAGTGAAACTGAATGATGGTTCTGTTGCATTCCAAACACGATTATATGAATATAAACTCGCTAAAGACTTTGAATATCAAGCGATTAATGGAGACTTCTCTGATGGGTTTGTAGGTTGGACTCAAGATGTCATCCAAACTCAGGGAAGTGGTGCAGCAACTTTTGTTGATAACGAGGATGGTACAGTATCCGTCACGGTTACGAATGTATCAGATGCTGCATGGCATATACAACTTCAACAAGCAAACTCTGATTTCAAAGCTGGTGAATCTTATGTTGCACGTTTAGTCATCAAAGCATCACAAGCTCGTAAAATTCAATTAGAAATCATTCAACCAGGTGTTTGGGAACCGATTGCTGAAACAGTCACACTAGATATTACAACCGAATATCAATTATTTGAAGTTCATTTTACAAGTGAAAAAGATCGTACAGGCGCAAAAGTAGGATTACTACTTGGTAATGTGGATGCACTTCAACCCAATAACGTCACCTTTACTGTCGATACATTACAAGTCTATAAATATTCACCATTTAATAGTGAACTTACAGATACCAATGAACCATGGGTACTTGATAACATTTCAGGAACCATCAATACCGAAGGATACTTAGAAATTCCATTTACAGAAGGTCAACTTGGTGACTTCCCATGGAATCATCAACTTTTCCAAAACCAAGGATTTGAACTTGTTGCAGGTCATACCTATCAAGTTGAAGTTCGCTTTAAATCAAGTGTTGCTAGAACATTGCGTGCATGGATTGAAGATGCAAATAATGGATTCTCAGCGATTGCAACCGATGCCAAAACAGAAATTAATGTACTGGCAGATACATGGACAGTCTTAACATATCAAGTCACCATCACTGAAGATAACGATACACTCAATGCAAAATTTGTTGTCATGTTAGGCGGTAACTTTGGTAATGGTGAATTAGCAGGAGTTGCACACATTGTCACCATTGATTACTTTAGAGTCACAGACATTACCAATCAAGGATAGGAATGAAAAAACTACTTTCAACAACCCTTATTTTAATATCACTAGTACTCCTATACGGATGTGTAGAGGATCCAACGGATCCTCCCAATCCGGATGTTTTAATGTATCAAAATCCAGTATGGGAACCTATTTTAGCGGATCCTGCAATCATTAGACATGACGGAAAGTTTTATGCGTATGGGACGCAAGATTATGGACAATGGTCTGATTCAGAATTTGGAACAAGATATACTCCTATCTTAGTGTCTGAAGATTTAGTCAACTGGACATATGGTGGTAGTGTCTTTCAAATGAATACAAGACCGACTTGGGGATCCTTAAACGCCGGTTTATGGGCACCAGATATTGTTAAAATAGGAGAAAAGTTTTTACTTTATTATTCATTATCTGTTTGGGGTGACCCAAATCCTGGAATTGGAGTGGCATCAAGCAATCATCCATTAGGTCCATGGACGGATCACGGCGAACTCTTTAGAAGTGAATCGATTGGCGTCAATAACTCGATTGATCCTGCAGTATTTGAAGCAGAAGGTAATGTTTATATGATCTGGGGTAGTTTTAGAGGGATTTATGGGATTGAATTATCTTCAGACGGATTATCATTAAAAAACCCTTTAACTGCAAAAGACGATAAAATTCACTTAGCAGGATATGAGACATCTTCAGGATTTAATTTATCAACCTATGAAGGTGCGTATATTATATTTAAAGACAATTACTATTACATGTTTTTATCACTTGGTTCATGTTGTGACGGTCATAATTCTAGTTATCAAGTAAGAGTTGCAAGATCGTCATCACCAATGGGACCTTATGTAGACCATAATAACCAATCCATAAAAGGTGCGAACAGAGGAAGACAAGTTCTCTTTGGAAATGCTTATTTCTCAGGACCAGGACATAATGCAGTCATTCAAGATGATGATGGAAACTATTTTATCATCTATCACGGATTCGATCGTCGTGAAGATCCATTTTATGGTAATTCACCACGAAGAAGTTTATTACTCGATAAGTTATTATGGGATGAAGATGGTTTTCCTTACGTAAAAGGGATGATGCCATCTAATACACCACAACCTTATCCAGTAATTAGAAATAATGAGGAGTAACCTATGAAAAAAATAATTTCTTTAATCGTACTCACCGTTTTACTAGTCGGACTATCTGCTTGTCGTGGTGGGACAACACCCATTGATCCAGATGATGAAGGTTTGATTTCATTAAAATATTGGAATTCACTGACAGGTGCTGATGGTGATGTGATGAGACAACTCATCGCACAATTTAATCAAACACATGCAGGTGAGATACAAGTGGTTGAAACATTTACGAATGAAATTGATTATTATACCAATATTAACTTACTCATTCCTCAAGGAAGAGGACCTGATGTGATGATTATGCACTCTTATTTGGTTCAAAGTTATGCCAATAGCGGTATCTTAAAACCCATTGATGAGTATTTATCAGTTTCAGGCGTTGAAGTGAATCCAAATGATTATATTGAAAATGTTATGAATTCTTTATACTTTGAAAATGATCTTTACGGAATTCCTTTAGATATTCATACCGTGGGTATGTATTATAATCAAGATTTACTTGATAAGTATGATTTAGAAGCTCCAACAAATCGTAATGAAATGCTTGCTGCTTCTAAAGTTGTTCAAGAAGGCGAAAAAGCACTTGGTAATACCGTATGGGGACTTCCTTTATCCATTGCATGGCCAAGTGAATGGTTATATACAGCGTCACTATATCAACACAATGGCTTAGAAATTGATAATGAAGGTAATCCTGCATATAATTCAGTTGCTGGTGCAGAAGCACTAAAAGCATTAGCTGATCTCATTCATGTTGAAAAAATAAGTCCAACCAATTTATCAGTTGATCAAGATTTATTTATGTTTCAATCAGGAAGAGCATTATTTCATATGCAAGGTTCATGGATGCTCAATGCCATGAAAGAATCAGGGATTAATTTTGGGGTTGCCCCAATTTCACAAATGTTTAATGAAGGATCTGAAGGTTATCACAATTTAATTCCAGCACGTTCTCATACATTTGTTGTTCCTGATCAAGGTGAAGAGGTATCTGATGCAAGAAAAGAAGCTGTCATGACCTTTGTGAAGTATTTAGGAGATAATAGTGCATTATGGGCAACTGCAGGTCAAATACCAGCATCTAATATTGCAAGAAGCACTCAGGCATTTTTAGATTTAGAGTATATTTCTGATTTTGGTGCCATTGAAAACTTTAGGGTATCTGCGCAATCTCCTTATTTTCATGAAGCATTTTCACCCGTATATTCTCGTGTGACAGCAGCTTTATCAAATGCCAACTACTCTTCTTCACAACTCTTAACTGCGGCCGTTGAAGAAGCACTACAACTTTTACAAGAAGCAAGATCTAGAAACTAATATGCAATCTATTCAGTCCTACAAAACACGTCAAAGAAAAAACATAATCAAACAACTGCAAAGTATATCTTTTGCTTTGCCGTTTTTGATTGTGTTCTCCATTTTCTTTATTTTCCCGTTTTTTTATGGGATTGTCATCAGTTTTTTTGATTGGAATTTTTTCCAGCCTGAAAAGACAAGTTTTGTTGGATTTGATAACTTTTTAACAATTTGGTTTAATGATGAAAGTATCTTTTTCGATTACTTTTGGAGTGGCTTAAGAAATACTCTCACATTTGTTGTTGTGATTGTACCTTTAGTTATCATTTTCCCATTGTTTTTATCGATTCTCATCGATTTTGAACCAAAAGGATATAAGATTTTTAGAACGATTTTATTTTTACCTACCATTTTATCAATTTCTTCTGTCATTTTAATTTGGCAGTGGCAGTTTTATAATAATGGTGGTTTTATCAATGCGCTTTTAACAGAAGTAGGATTAGAAGAAATCCCGTTTTTACTCCAACAACCATGGGCATGGATGGCAATTATCATTGTCACCATATGGTGGACCATGGGAACCAACATGGTGATTTTGGGTGCTGGGTTAAAAAATATTGATAAAACCTTGTATGAAGCAGCAGCGATTGATGGTGCAAGTTATATGCAAACATTGCGTTATATTGTGATTCCATCTCTTGCACCACAAATGATCATCGTTTTAATTACAACCGTATTAGCATCATTTAATATTTATGGGCAACCTGATTTATTAACAAATGGTGGTCCTGACTTTACAACAACCGTTCTCATGATGCGTATTCGTCCGCTTGCATTTGGACCTAACGCGAGACCAGGTATTGCTACTGCAATGGCAGTTTCGATGGGAATCATCATGATTATTATTAGTTTTATTCAACTTAAAATTATTCAAAAACAAGGAGCGACCGAATGATTGCTTCTGTCATGAAAAAAAGACAACGTCTTGCTTTTATCATTTTAATCATCATTACAATCGGTTGGTTGGTACCGATTATTTGGGGAATTTCAACATCATTTAAAACACCTACTGAAATTTCACTATTTCCAACTCGGTTATTTCCAGAGTCACCGACGCTCATGCATTATGAAAATTTATTTAGTAAACCAGATACTCCTGTTTTGAGATGGATGCTCAATTCATTTGTGATTGCTATGTCACATACGCTTTTATATTTAGTGATTGCATCCCTTGCAGCATACGCATTTAGTATTTTAAAATTTAAGTATCGCGATCAAATCTTTTGGTTATTACTCGCAACCACAATGATTCCAACCGTGATTAACTTAGTACCGTTAATCACCATGATGATTGACTTATCATGGTTTGGGACATGGCTGCCACTCATTATTCCTGGCTTAGGTGGTGTTTTCGGTTTATTTTTATTAAGACAGTTTTTCTTAGGTGTTCCTAGTGAAATTATTGATAGTGCAAGAGTCGATGGGTTAGGTCATTTTGGAATCTTTATTCATATTGTTTTACCATTATCAAAATCTGCATTTTTAGTCACCGCGCTTTTCGCCTTCATGGGAAATTGGAACGATTATTTATGGCCAGTGATTATGTTATCAGGCTCAGATGTTTCGTTGTGGACATTACCTGTAGGATTATCTAAAATATCAGGAACATATAATTATGATTACGGTTTATCAATGGCTGCAGCGATTTTATCCATTGTTCCTGTGTTAGTTGTTTATGCACTGATTCAAGATAAGATTATCGAAGGCGTTGCTCGCTCGGGCATCAAATCATAAAAGGAAGGTCATTATGAACCCAACAGGCATTAAAAACATTGGAGATCCATTTGTATTAAGACATCAAGGGACGTATTATTTATACGCAACCTCATTTTTCAAAGGGTTTTATGTTTGGACATCTCACGATTTAAAAACATTTGAAGGTCCATTTAAAGCTTATGAACACTCAGAGAGAAGCTTTGGAGAGAGTGATTTTTGGGCACCTGAAGTTGTATTTCATGATGGCCAGTTCATTATGCATTATAGTGCAAGAGATCCAAAAGAAGCACGTTTAAAAATTGGTGTTGCAGTATCAAAAAGTCCATTAGGTCCATTTATTGATGTCTATGAAAAACAACCGATGTTTGATTTAGGCTATGCTGTTATTGATGGTCATGTTTTTATCGATGATGATCAGACGCCTTATTTTTATTTTGTTAGAGATTGTAGTGAACATAAATACTTCGATCACTATGAGAGTCATATGTATGTGTCAAAACTTTCTCAAGATTTATTATCACTGGAAGGTGAAATTAAAAAAATACTTCAACCAGAACAAGCTTGGGAAACCAACAGTGGAATACATCGATGGAATGAGGGACCGTTTGTATTAAAGCGTGACGGTATCTATTATTTAATGTATTCAGCAAACTTTTTTGCATCAAAAGAATATGCAATTGGATATGCAACATCAACCTCACCTTTTGGGCCTTTTAAAAAAGCAGAAGAAAATCCAATCTTATCGTATGTTTTAAATCAAGTGAGTGGTCCAGGTCATAATTCAGTCACTAAAAACGATCAAGGCGACCTTATTTGTGTGTATCATGTTCATACTTATTATGATCAACCTTCAGAAAATAGGCAAGTATTTATGGATCAACTGTATTTTGAAAATCAGAAACTAAAAATAAAAGGACCGACGATTAACGAACCTCATGATTTCTAAAACAATACTTCAAGAAGCATTTCAAACAATCTATCATCAACAACCAGAACACATTTATTTTTCTCCTGGAAGAATCAATCTTATTGGCGAACACATCGATTATCATGGTGGGTTCGTTTTTCCTGCTGCGATTCAACTTGGAACATATGGTGTTGTTTCTAAGAGAGAAGATAGGATGTATTATTTTTACTCCAAACAATTTCCTTCAAAAGTTCCAGTTCAAGTAGATTTACAAGAGATGACATTTGATGCATCTTTTGGTTGGGTCAATTACATGAAAGGTGTGTTAGATGTGTGTTTAAAAAAAGGCATCTATTTTCCTTTTGGACTCAATATTTATGTCGATAGTGATTTACCAGAAGCCTCAGGATTATCTTCATCTGCTTCCATTGAAATGTTAATGGCATGGATTTTAAAACAAATCTATCAACTCCCCTATACAAGAACAGAACTTGCACTGATTGCTCAAGAAGCAGAACGCAACTATTTAGGTGTTCAAAGTGGGATTATGGATCAATTATCGATTGCATTAGGTAAAAAAGATCATGCATTATTTATGAATACATCCACGCTTGAAGTCACGTATCATCCTCTTGATATTAAACCTTACCGATGTGTGATTATGAATACGAATTATCAACGGACATTACATGATTCAAAATATAATGAACGCGTTAAAGAAACATTTGAAGCATCAAAAAGACTTCAAGAACAACATCCGCACGCACGTTTAGTTCACTTAAATAGTGAAGATATTAATGCATATGAACCCATATTAAAAGATGATGTTTTATTGAAACGTGTTCGTCATATTATCACTGAACAAAATCGGGCACTGTTATTTAAAAAAGCACTTGATCAACATGATCTCTTTAAATTAGCATCATTTTTAAATGACTCTCATGCGTCCCTTAAACATGATTATGAAGTCACAGGGAAACAATTAGACGTATTAGTAGAAGCTTCTAGAAAATACGCCATTGGCGCACGTATGACAGGGGCAGGATTTGGTGGATGTGCGATTGCTTTTGTAGAAGATAAACGTGAACATCAAATGATTGAACACGTATCCAATGTCTATCAACAAACATTTGGTTTTTTACCTTCGTTTTATACAGTTGAACTATCAGATGGGGTGCATGATGTCTTATAATGTCAATCAAGCCCTCAGTTTAATGATTGATTGGGCCATTCAAAAAGGATATACAAGGCTTTCTAAAAAAGAGCTACTTAAAAGCTATGAAGACATTTTTCATACATCTTTTTCATTAGAAGAAGCTGTTTCATTATCAAAAGAAGAAGCTGTCGAAATATTGGTTGACTTTGGATTTCAAAAACAATGCTTTCATCCAAATACGGTATCAGAAAGAGATGCTTTTGAAGCATTATTATATGATGTGATCATGTCGAGTAAAGAAGAGATGAGACAACGCTTTGTCAATCATCAACCTAAAGAAAGCGATCTAATCTCACTATATCAACTATCTTTAGATGTCAACTATATTAAAGAAAAAAGAAACCAAAACAATGTTTCATGGGATATCCAAAGTCCTTATGGAAGCATGTCATTAACGATTAATTTAGCGAAACCAGAAAAAGATCCAAGAGATATCAAGGAAGCAAAAGATATCAATATAGAGGGTCGACCTAAATGTGTCTTATGTAAGGAAAATGAAGGAAATTATTGGAATGCAAGAAAAAACTTAAGGTTAATACCCTTAAAACTTAACGAAGACACTTGGTATTTTCAATATTCACCCTATGCATATTATCCTTACCACAGTATCATTTTACATGAGGACCATATTCCGATGAAGATGGACCGTTCTGTCATAAGCGCATTGGTGGATTTTGTGGATCAATTTCCTGATTTTATGATTGGATCGAATGCTGAAATACCGATTGTTGGTGGATCGATTTTGAATCATCTTCATTTTCAAGGCGGGAAACACATATTTCCCATTGAAAACGCATCGATCTTAACATCTAAAACTGTACTTGATGTAACATATGAAAAATTATATTGGCCGATTTCAACAATAAAGATACAATCTAAAAACAAAAACGCCTTCGTGAATGCTGTCATGAATGTATATCATCATTGGTTGCACTACCGAAATGAAGATTTAGAAATTATTCCTTTCACCAATGCTAATCATCAAACCATAACACCTGTCATAAGACATCATCATGGGAAATACGTGGCTTATATTATGCTTCGTAATAATCGGACTTCCATTTTATATCCAGAAGGTATTTTTCATCCCCATCCTCATTTGTTTCACATTAAAAAAGAAAATATTGGACTTATTGAAGCGATGGGACTAGCGATATTACCAGGACGTTTAAAAGAAGAATTAATGGATTTAGAAAAATATATTTATCAGAATGGATCACTAGAGAAACATCTGAATAAACACGTGTCTTGGATGAAGACTTTTAAAAATAAAGAACATATTGATTTACATGCTGAAGTTGGATATCGATTTATTGAAGTTTTAGAGGATGCTGGCGTATTCAAACAAAACTCACAAGGTCAAGTAGAATTTGAAAAGTTTTTTAAATCAATCATAAAAACAACCTAAGTGAATGTTATTTAGGTTGTTTTTTTATATCAATTCAAACAAAATAAAGACCATGAATGATAAAATGATTTATGTAGAATCATCTTAAACAATATGAATAAAACGAGGTGAAAAAATGCTCATCACATTAAAACACGGCACACGTGCCCTTGAAATGGGGAAACATACAAATGTCTACATTCCAGAGAAAAAAGCACCAGAAGGTGGATTTAAAACCTTATATCTTTTACATGGGTATTTTGGAGATTATACAGATTGGGTATATGCCTCAAATCTTTTACGTTATGCTGAAAAATATGATCTAGTGATTGTTATGCCCGATGGTGGGAACAGTTATTATGTGAATCATCCAAATGGTCTTAAGTATCATGACTACATCATTAACGATTTAAGAATTCGTATTGAAGAAACATTTTATGTGTCTACCAAAAAAGAAGACCGGTTTATTGCAGGGCTTTCGATGGGTGGATACGGTGCGTTATATTTAGGACTTCATCACCCTGAACTGTATCATAAGATTGCGTCACTTTCGCCTGTAATAGAACTTGAAAAGATGGAAGACCATTTTATTAAAGGTGAACGCGTGTATCAATTTCAAACGTTATTTGGTACGGATCCTTTTAAAGATAGTCATTTAGATTTGTATCATGTCGTTAAAAACACCAAAGATCAGAAGCTATTTATTAGTTGCGGAGAAAGTGATTCTTTAGTTGAAGAAAATAAAAGATTTCAAACATATTTAAACGATCTAAAAATTCCTCATACCTATGTATTTAAAACAGGTGCCCATGACTGGACGTACTGGGATCAAGAAATACAAACCGTCTTATCATTTTTAATGGAAACATAACATGCAAGATGCCATTGATTTTTTACATTGTACCACCTTTATTTTTTGTGTATCATATAATTAAGTGAAGTTTGAAAATTTTAGCGAGGTTAAAGTTATGCTTATCACACTAAAACACGGCTCACGTGCACGTGCCCTTGAAATGGGAAAACACGTTCATGTCTATATTCCAGAGAAAAAAGCCCCTGAGGGTGGCTTTAAAACCTTGTATCTATTACATGGGTATTATGGAGATTATACAACTTGGGTGTATGAAACTAATCTTTTACGTTATGCTGAACAATATGATCTAGTGATTGTCATGCCTGATGGCGGAAACAGTTTTTATGTGAATCATCCTAATGGTCTTAACTATCATGATTACATCACGAATGATTTAAGAGTTCGAATCGAAGAAACATTCCATGTGTCAACCAAAAAAGAAGACCGTTTTATTGCAGGGTTCTCGATGGGAGGGTACGGGGCGTTATATTTAGGACTAAATCACCCTGAACTGTATCATAAGATTGCAGCTTTATCACCCGGGATTGAACTTGAAAAGATGGAAGAGCATTTTATAAACTTTTTACTAGGCGAACCTGTCTATAAATTTCAAAAGTTATTCGGGAACGAACCTATTAAGAACAGTCATTTCGATTTGTATCATATAGTTAAAAAGATGGATGATCAGAACTTATTTATCAGTTGCGGAGAAAGTGATTTTTTATTCGAAGAAAATAAAAGATTTCAAGCATATTTAAACAATCAAAACATTCCTCATACCTATGTATTTAAACCGGGTGATCATGTCTATGCATATTGGGATCAAGAAATACAAACCGTCTTGTCTTTTTTAATGGAAACGTAGCATGCAAGACGCCATTGATTTTTTACTGAACTTAAATACCCCTTTATTTTGGATGATTACGATCATATTTATCTTATCTGTGATTCACCCGATAATTTCTCAACCATGGAGTTTATTATCGGTGACAGTTGCAAGTATTTGGTTTGGCATTCCACTTGCGCTATTGATTTTATGGAGTGGCTATCTGTTAGGGATGGCGTTATATTACATCCTTATTAAAAAGATCGATCAAACCTATCACTTTGAAAAGCATGAGAAATTCATTAAAGCAAGAAACTGGTTAAGAGAAACACCTTCTTATCAACACGCCATTTCACTCGGAACACCACTTGTTCCTACCGATTTTATTAAAATGATGATGCCTTTATCAGAACAAAGTTTTAAAAGCTATATGGGCGTGATGATTGGTGCGTATGTGATTTTAACAAGCTCTAATGTGCTATTGTATTACGGTATATTTGTTGAAGCACTCCTTGGAGAACGTTCTTGGATCACGTTTATCATTTTGTTTTTATTTATTATTACTATGTATATCATGAGTCATCAAAACAGAAAAAAAAAGCAAGTTAATAGTTTATAAACAGGTTTTTTGATAACAGATCATATATTCTTAACTCTACTTGATCAAAGAAAGCTTTCATGCTTTTTTTGCTTTATGCTTGTATTTATAAGATGTATT
>JAQCDH010000074.1 GCA_027620815.1 Bacillota bacterium
AATATAAGAGATGATGAAGTCGTAACGCAAGAAACGCATCACCAATAAACGATAACCCTAATGAGAAATCTCCAGCAATTTGAACGGAATAAAAGTTTTTAACAATCGTATGATAAATATCTTGATTTAAATAAAGAATCGTAAGCACAGTCATGATCACAAGCATGATGCGTTTCATGGTTTTCGGTTGAAAGAAGACTAAGAAAAAAAACAACATCAATGAATACGCCAAAGAAAATAAAAGGATGGTGTTAAAAGAAGCATTAAGTTCAACAATAAAAAGTCGCCATTTAAAGATGACTTCAAATAATAGAATGGATGCAAATAAAATGAACCAAATGGTTGCCATACGTCTTATGGATGTTAACATGATGCCTCTTTTACATGTTTTTTACATTTTATTATATCAATTGATTGACTTTTAATCAATTGATATTCAAAACGAATATGAGATATGTTATAATAATGGTGTCTTTGAGAAGGAAGAGTAATAAGAGTTCTTTAACACAGAGAGTTATAGATTGCTGAGACTATAACATAAAGTTCTTATGAATGTCGCCTTTAAAAACCAATGACCGAATGTCTACGTGAAAGACAAAAGAGGTGTCAGTGTTCGCGAACGAGGGAAAGCCAGCGGGTGTCATGATGTCGTCCTTAGCGTTAGGGATGGCTTTTTTTATTATAAAGGAGTATTTATGTTTCTAGAAACAAAACGGTTACTTATTAGAGATCTCACCTATCAAGATTTAGATGCCTTATATGATTATGCCAAAAGACCAATGATTGGTCCAATGGCAGGTTGGAAACCGCATCAAGATAAGTCTGAAAGCAAACTTGTCTTAGAATGGATGATCAAATCTAAAGAAGTGTATGCGATTACACCAAAAGAAACCAATCAGCTTATAGGAACCATTGGATTACATGTTAGAAAAAAAGAGCATGAGCTCCTTCATATTAGAGAAGTTGGCTATGCCTTAAGTAATGATTATTGGGGTGTTGGCATTATGCCAGAAGCACTTCGAGCCATCATTACTTATGGTTTTGAAACGATGCAACTTAAAAAAATCATCGTTGGTCATATGATTTCTAATCTACAATCAAAGCGTGTGATTGAAAAATGCGGTTTTATTCAAACACACCATGAATATCGAGATCATTTAGGGGAACAAAAAGTCATTCAAATGTATGCCTTAGAAAGGGAAACTTATGGAAAAAACATATCAGTTTAAAGCCATTGAACAAGGATTATATGAACACTGGAAAACACGTGGTTTTTTTAATAGTGGCGATCATTCTAAACAACCTTTTTGTGTGGTGATTCCACCACCTAACGTTACAGGAAAACTGCATTTAGGTCATGCTTGGGATCAAACGCTTCAAGATATTATTGTAAGAAGAAAAAGAATGCAAGGGTATGATACGCTTTATTTACCAGGGATGGATCATGCTGGTATTGCAACGCAAGCTAAAGTGGATGAACGCCTCAAATTAGAAGGTACTAATCGTTATGAACTTGGTCGCGACACCTTTTTAGAAAAAGCGTGGGCGTGGAAAGAAGAATACGCAAGTATCATACGTAAGCAGTGGCAAGCCATAGGAATTTCAGTTGACTACAATAAAGAACGGTTTACCTTAGATCAAAAACTCAATGATGCCGTCAATCATGTGTTTTTATCCCTCTATCAAAAAGGATATATTTATAGAGATTACAGAATCATTTCATGGGATCCACAAGCCAAAACAGCATTATCCAATATTGAAGTGGATTATCAAGAAACACAATCCAAACTGTATTATTTTAACTACCCATTCGTTAGTGGTTCAGGACATATGACCATTGCAACCACACGTCCTGAAACGATGTTTGCCGATCAGGCACTCATGGTTCACCCAGAAGATGCACGTTTTAAAGATAAAATCGGTCAGTTTGTTTATATACCTAATACAACAATACAAATTCCAATCATCGCCGATACTTATGTCGATATGACATTTGGGACAGGTGTCGTTAAAGTCACGCCAGCACATGATCCAAATGACTTTGAAGTTGGTAAAAGACACCAATTAGCGATGCCTTTATGTATGGAAGATGACGGAAAAATGAACGCGTTATCTGGAAAATATGAAGAACTTGACCGTTTTGAATGTCGAAAACAATTGATTGTTGACTTAGAAGCATTATCACTTGTTGAAAAAATTGAAGATTATACCAATAATGTTGGCTACAGTGAAAGAACTGGTATCATGGTTGAACCAAGGTTATCCTTACAGTGGTTTGTCGATATGAAAAAGTTATCTGAAGAAGCTTTAAAAACAGAAGTTAATTTTGTGCCTTCACGGTTTAAAAAAATCTTTGATCACTGGATGACTGAACCGTATGACTGGTGTATTAGTCGTCAATTATGGTGGGGTCATCGTATTCCTGCTTGGTATAAAGAACATGATGTCAAGGTTCAAATTGAATCCCCTGGTGAAGGCTGGGTTCAAGATGAAGACGTTTTAGATACATGGTTTTCAAGTGCGTTATGGCCATTTTCAACATTAGGTTGGCCAGAGCAAACAGAAGATTTTAACAGATACTATCCAACCGATGTCTTAGTGACAGGCTATGACATTATTTTCTTTTGGGTTGCTAGAATGATCTTTCAAGGCATTGAATTCACGCAAAAAGACCCTTTTAAGAATGTTTTAATTCACGGACTCATTCGTGATAAAGACGGACGTAAAATGTCTAAATCACTAGGAAATGGTGTGGATCCAATGGATGTTATTGATACTTATGGGATTGATGCCCTACGTTATTTTCTAACAACCAATTCTGCACCAGGTCTTGATATGCGTTATGACGAAACCAAAGTTG
This sequence comes from Bacillota bacterium, assembly GCA_027620815.1. Lineage (GTDB taxonomy): Bacteria > Bacillota_I > Bacilli_A > Acholeplasmatales > Acholeplasmataceae > UBA8290. The sequence continues at coordinate 2,861 of JAQCDH010000074.1, forward strand.
AGTCATCTTGGAACTTTTTAAATAAGTTTTGGAATGTCACACGTTTTGTTGATATGTCAACAGAATATGTTAAAAAATATAAAGATCTTAAGTTTTCAGTCATGGATCAAGGGATATTAGCCAAACTCAGTCAAGTCATTAAAAGTGCTAATTTTTATTATGACAAATACGAATTTGGTGAAGTTGCCAAAGTCTTATATCACTTCATTTGGGATGTTTACGCAAATACTTATATTGAATATGCAAAAGTAGAACTTAAAAATGAACATAGAAAAGAAACTGTTTCTTATGTCTTACGTTATGTTTTAGAAACAGTATTAAAACTGATGCATCCATTTGTCCCCTTTGTGACAGATCGCATGTATGAAATCTTAACAGGTAAAGATGACTTAATGGTTGCTTCTTGGCCACAAGCAGATGATGTAGATGAATCTGTGGTTTTACATTTTGATGCCATCGATACGTTTATTACTAAATTTAGAAATCAACGTGCAGAAACCCAAGTCTTTAAACCACTTGATATCATCATCACCTCAAATAACGAATTACTCGAGACTTTAAAAGCATCAGAAGCATATTTAATGGCTTCTTTAAAAGCATCCTCAATTACTTTTACTGAATCCTTAACATTCACTGATGATTACATTCTTATTCCTTCAACATCCATTATTGGTTATGTGTCAAGAAAAGACATGATTGATGAAGAAAAAGAAAGAGAACTATTAACGCAACAAAAAGAAAAGTTAGAAGCTGAACTGAAACGTAGTCAAGCCTTACTTTCTAATGACAATTTTTTAAGTAAAGCATCCCCTGAAAAAATTCAAACTGAAAAAGATAAACAAGCATCTTATCAAATTCAATATGATGCGATTATCTCAAAACTCAAATGACACTAAAAGATAAAATTGCCTTTATTGAATCACGACCAAGGTTTAAACCAAAAACAAATTTAGACCATTTAAAAGATGTTTTTGAGACATTAAATCTGACCCTT
>JAQCDH010000075.1 GCA_027620815.1 Bacillota bacterium
TCAAGTATTCTTATTCAATATTTAACTACAAAAGTGAAACTTCAAGGTGATGTTTCTATTGGAATTGTCTCTTCGGTTGCGTTTGCGTTAGGTCTCATTTTAGTGAAGGCAAGCTCAAGTTTTAACGTTTCTGTGGAATCTTTACTTGTTGGAAATATTTTTACATTACGTGCTGGCGATTTATTTTTAAGTTTTGTGATTCTTTTAAGTATTACTGGTTTTATATGGCGTTATTATCAAAAATTATTTTTAATGACTTATGATGAAAATTATGCAATCTTTCTTAAAATCAAGGTTTCTTTCATTCGCTATTTGCTTGCAATCTTTACGTCATTATTTATTGTCATTGGTGTGAGATCCATTGGTGTACTTCTAATTACCTCACTCATTATTTTTCCTGCAGCAATCGCATCTAAGATGTCAACGACTTTTAAAAAAACGTTTATTTTAGGAATTGTTATTGCTGTTACGGCTTCATTATTAGGTATTTTGATTGCGCATCCACTTAATATTCCCGCAAGTGCATCCATCGTGGTAGTTTATACAATCCTATTAATGTTCAGTTTTTTTATTAAAAAAGGAGGACACATTCAATGAGAATGACGTCTCAAAGAAAAAAAATACTTGATGTTTTAAATCAAGCAAGGATCCCTATTACATGTGATGATATTTATCTTCAGATTGAAGATGATAAACTTAATTTATCAACTGTATACCGCTCACTTGAACGTTTTTATGTTGATAAACACGTCTATAAAACCATCATCAATCAAAAACAATATTATTATATTGGCCATCACCATCACTTCTTAGTATGTTTAGGGTGCGAGAAAATGATTCCAGTTGGATGTCATATCGAAGGTAAAGAAAAAGCCATCGGCGAACCGTATGGCTTTCAAGTCACACATCATGATATGACGTTATATGGTTATTGTAATCTTTGTCAAACCCATTAGCCAAAACGTCTAGGGTCTTCACTTAATACGTCAAGCGCTTCTACATCTTTTTGATCTAATGTAAAATCTAAGTCTGCATTTTCTATCATGCGGGCTTTTTTTGTAGATTTAGGAAGCGGTAATGTTTCATGTTCTAGTGTATAACGAATTAAAATTTGAGCAGGTGTTTTATGATATTTTTCTGCAAGTGTTAAAACAAGTGGGGTTTTAAGCGCATGACCGATTGCTAGTGGTGAATATGCTTCAACTAAAATATTGTTTTCTTTACAAAACGCAATCGTTTCTTTTTGTTTTTGATAATGACCAGCAAAGAAAGCAATTTGATTCACATGAGGAATAAAACCAGTACGTTTGATTAAATCTTTTAAATCATCGATATTAAAATTAGACACACCAATTGAACGTATTTTTTTTGATTGATATAACTCAATCATTTTTTTCCATGCTTCTGCATTTCCAACTTTACAATCTTGGCCAATATTTGACCACGGCCATGGTGCATGAATTAAAAATAAATCCATATAATCCATCTCTAAGCGTTTTAATGATTCGTGAAAATACGTTTCTGTCTCTTGATAATCTTTAATGTGTGATGGTAATTTAGACGTAATAAAAAGATCTTTTCTATCTAATTTTGAGTCTTTAATCGCTTGACCCACACTGATTTCATTTTCATAGACATACGCTGTATCGATATGAATATATCCTACTTCAAGTGCGTCTTTAACAGCTTGATATGCGATATCTCCATTTGGGACTTGCCATGTTCCAAATCCAACTTTTGGGATTTGAACACCATTACTTAATAAAAATGTTTCTTTTAACATATCTTCCTTCTTATTTCATGATTTTATAAATCATTAACCCTGTAATACTTGCTATTAAAAATAAAATGATTCCTACGTAAACATTTAAAAAGGCATAGGATGTCGACATTAAAATAGTTCTTGAAATATACAATCCAATATAAACATATAAACTATATTCAAAGATGGTTTTTTCTTTTGGGGTCATGAGTTTTGGTTGATTTGATGCTTTTTGATAGGTTTTATACATCGCAATTGATAATAGAAATGCAATAAAAAATACGATGGCTTGAATCAATCCTTCATCTTCAAATAACGCTATAAAAACGGTATAGAGGCCAAGTAAACTAAGCATGATATGTGCATAAAGTCTTAGTAATAAATACTTATAGGGAATATTCATCTGAACTCCTTTATGTTATAATGATGTTGAGGTAAATTCTATGAGAAAAGCAATGTATCCAGGAACATTTGACCCAATTACAAAAGGCCATGTCGATGTGATTGAACGTGCAGCCAATTTAGTTGATACACTCTATGTTGTGGTTGCTGATAATATGCATAAACATTGTTCATTTAGTGTCGAAACAAGAATGGATTTTGTAAGACGTGCAACAAGTCACATCCCAAATATTGTCATTACATCAACAAGTGATCTTGTTGTAAGATACGCACAGGAACATGATATAAAATTACTCGTTCGTGGTCTTAGAAATATTCAAGATTATGAAAATGAATATGCACTTTATCAATATAACCGAAATATCAATCCAAATATTGAAACTGTCATTTTATTTCCATCTTCAAGAAATCATTTTGTATCTTCATCTGCGATTAAAGAACTTATTTATCACGGTGCCGATATTGATTTATACATTCCTCATGATATCATTAATGATGTCAAAAAAGGAATATTAAATCACAAGTAATTTTTCTTTAATAAAAAAATCAAATAGTAAATCGTCTTTAATGTGAGGTGCAATGAGTTGCGCCTCATTTTTTAATGTCTCAAATCGAGAATTATCCATCGCAATACCAATATCAGCGAGTTGAATCATAGAAACATCATTTAAACCATCTCCAACAGCAATTAACTTGTCATAAGGATCAAGAGTTCTTAAATGATTAATTCCAGCTGCTTTGTGGACATGTGGGTAAATAAAATCTGCACCACCGATATGCCATGGAAAGCAATGAAAATTCGTAAGTTTACTTGCGATATTTTTTATATCTTCATCAGATTCTGCAAAAATCCAAAGTTGATAAATGGAGGATTCTTGATGAAAATTACTTTTTACAACTGGATGAATTCCTCTTAAAGTCTTCATTGCGTGATCTACACGCGCATCTTCGTAAAGAATCGCATCTTCAAGTTCACTGACCATCCCAATATTGACATTCGTATCTTCTAATGCATCTAATACATAGTCAATATCCTCTTTTAAAATCGGTGTCTCATGCACAAGCTTACCGTTGATATAAAGCATTGCACCATTGATAAGTACCATATGATCAAATAAAGGTAAGATATCTTTAACGATTTTAAGTTTTTCTAAACTTCTACCCGTTGCAAGCCCTAAGATGGTATTCGGTTGTTTTTTAAGTGCATGTAAAAGTTTTAATGTATTCGGTAAAATGACACCTTGATCATTAAAAAATAATGTGTTATCTAAATCAAAATAGTATGCTTTTTTCATTTTTTCCTCATGTTTTTCTCATGTTTATTATAACATATGAGCGTGAAAGGTATCATTTATTGAGAAAATGTTATACAATAATACTAACGAAAAACGATTCGGAGGAAATATATGAGTCAAGACTTGCTTAAGTCAAGCGAGATAGGTTTTTTTGCCTTAGGTGGATTAGGTGAAGTTGGGAAAAATATGTATGTTTATGAGATTGAAAAACAACTTTTTGTTGTTGACTCAGGTATTTTATTTCCCGATGAACATTTACTAGGAATTGATTATGTCATTCCTGATTTTACATACTTAGAACAAAACCAAGATCGTATTGTTGGTCTTTTTATCACACACGGTCACGAAGATCACATTGGAAGTATCC
>JAQCDH010000010.1 GCA_027620815.1 Bacillota bacterium
TCACTTTTGGTTGAATTTGAACCTAAAACAAGCGTTTGAACAATTTCCAAAATCACTTGATCACGATAATCACCTTGATTACCAATAAGCAAATACAGATGTGATAAACGGTCTTTTAGTAAACTATCTTTAATAATATCAATTGGCGTCATTAAACAAACCTTCGATGTACTTAATGATTTCTAAAGTAATTGACTCAATACTTTGATGACCGTCAATAACAATAATCCGATCTTGATACACAGAGGCAATATCTAAATATGCTTGTCTCACAAGATCATGAAAACTAAATTTTTCTTGGTCTAATCGATCAAATTTTTCTCGATCTTTTATTCTTGATAGTCCAACTTCAGGTGAAACATCAATATAAAATGTTTTTAATGGCAAGTGTTTCATTGCATAATCATTAATTTTTTCAACATATTCAAGTCCTAATCCTCTTGCGAGTCCTTGATATGCAAATGAAGAATCAATATATCGGTCACACAAGATAAGATCATGCGTTTCCATTGCTGGAATGAGTATATCTTCTAAAAGTTGGGCACGTGAAGCAGCGTAAAGTAAAGCTTCTGCTTGATATGACATACCTAAATGTTTAGGATCTAAAACAAGATCTCGAATGGATTCAGCAATAAAAGATCCACCAGGTTCTCGAGAAATAATCACTTTATATTGATTTTTAAAATAGGTTGCAACGCGTTCGATAATTGTTGTTTTACCTGAACCTTCGCCACCTTCAAAAGTAATGAACATGCATGCTCCTTATGAGTATTATAACACTTTTTTATAGTAAATTTTCTTTAAATATAGACCTTTGGCAGGTGCAGTTTTTCCAGCTAACGTTCGATCAGGCTTTGTTAAATTCAATGAAATTGTTTCTGTTTGTTTTTTGTGTTGACCGATTTCAATGAGTGTTCCCATCATAGAACGAACCATATATTTTAAAAAACTATTTCCAAAAAATTCAAATGAAATCATTGATGTCGTTTCTATGACTTTAACATTGAAAATCGTTTTAATCGTTGGTTTTCCAATTACTTTTTCACAAAAACCTTTGAAATCATGTGTCCCGATAAAGAGTTGTGTTGCACTTTTCATTAACTCATAATCTAAATTAGGTACATACGTATAATATTTAGATTGAAAAGCAGAGAGTGGTTTTTTAGACAATTTATAAATGTATTTTTTAGCGTGTGCATGATGACGTGCATGAAAGTCATCTTTGACAATCTTAATCTTTAGTATTCTTATATCTTCAGATAGTCTTTTATTGATTGCAACGATCATTGTATTCAAGTCAAAATCACCAATAATATCTACATGAAACGCTTGCTCATAAGCATGTACACCTTTATCTGTACGACCTGCACTATGAATTTTAACTTGTTGTTGCGTCATATTTTTAATAGCTTTTTCGATAACTTCTTGAATTCCTAATTGCTTCACTTGAGATTGAAATCCGTAATAATTAGATCCATCATAACTACAAAACATTAAGTATCTCATGAAAAGAATACCAAATAAACAGTCAGTGAAACAATGAGTAAAACGCCTATCATAGACATATAATCAGAAAGTTTAATTTTTAATATATCAATTTTTGTTCTTTTTTGACCGATGACATAACCTCTTACTTCCATTGCATTTGCTAAATCTTCGGCACGTTTAAATGAAATTACAAAAACTGGAATTAATAATGAAATCACTTGTGTTACTTTGTCTTTAATAGATGCTTCTTTAAAATCAACACCTCGTGAGGCTTGAGCTTTCATAATTTTATCAGTTTCTATCAATAAGGTTGGAATGTATCTTAATGTTAGTGATACCATCATCGTTAGTACATCTACTGGAACTTTAACCCATTTCAAAGGAAATAATATCCCTTCAAGTCCATCATTAATATCCGTTGTCATCGTTGTGAAGGTTATTAAAGAGGTGAGCATAATAATCACAACGATTCTAAAGAAAATAAATAATGCTCGAATGACTGTTTCTTCATAAAGTGTAACATCATACTGATAAATAGCGCCATATGGAAGTACGTATTGTAATGCAAAAACAACAATAACACTCAATATAAAATAAAGTACTTTAAACTTAATCCACTTTTTACTTATTTGATAAAAGATGATCCATAAAATGATTGCAGCAAGTGAAGTAAAAGATAAATAAAACGTAAACGTATCGCTAATTGCGTCTAAGGTTGTAGGTCTGATAATGAGAATTTGTATAAGAACTGTGAATGTTAACAAAAATAAAATAGGTCGAAGTCCTTTAAGCACTTTCAAAAGCGGAATCCCAGAAGACACAACAAGTAATAATGTAAATACAAAGTATCCAGCTAATATGGATAGATCAACAATTGTTCCTTGGATAGGAATTAAAAAAATACTTACAAGCAACAAAATAAGTGATAACATTTTTACACGTGGATCTAATTGATGTAACCACGATTGTCCAGGGATGTATTGTCCAATGGTCATATTATTCATGAGCGTTTGCCTCTAGATAGGTCAACACATCATCCATAGAATATAACATCTTAAAAGGTAAGGAAATCTCTTTGTTAAGATGTTTCATCACTTTAATGGATGTAGGATAATCTAAACTCATATCGCTAAAATCAGGATGTGTAAATAACAGGTCTTTTGAACCATCGAATAATTTTCTTCCTTCTTTCATGACGAGCATACGTGTTGCATACAGGCCTAATAAATCCATATCATGAGAAATGATTAACATAGTCATTTGTGTTTCAACATGAATTTGATATAACATGGCCATTAATTCTTTTTGTCCAACTGGATCTAGTCCTCTGGTTGGTTCATCTAATACTAAAATATCTGGTTGCATTGCAAGAACACCAGCAATCGCCACACGACGCATTTGTCCACCACTAATTCTAAAAGGCGATTGATCATATAGTGAGGCATCAATACCAACTGCATTCAGTGACTCTTTAGCAATCTTTTCGATATCCTCTTCTTTCATTTTTAAATTCTTAGGTCCAAACATGACATCTTTTAGTATCGTTTCTTCAAATAATTGATATTCGGGAAATTGAAAAACAAGTCCAACTCGTCGTCTTAGTGAATTGAGTTTAACTTTCTTCTTACTAGGTAATGTGATATCAAAAACAGTAACCGTACCAAGATCTGCTTGTAATAATCCATTCATGTGTTGTACAAGCGTAGACTTCCCACTTCCAGTGTGACCGCAAATCCCAATGATTTCGCCTTTAGAAGCTATTTCCAAGTTTACTTGATCAAGTGCTTGATATTCAGTTTTAAACCCTTTATAACGAAAGGTTACTTCTTTAAATTGAATGCCCATAATGCCTCAACAATTTCGTTTTTAAACTTGCGTTTTTTCGCTTTTTCATATACTTCTAATTCAAAAGGAAGTAATAATTGAGTAGACGCTAACAATGTCTCATCTTGATAAATAACTTCTGGATGTCCTTCTTTGATAAGCATACCATCTTTCATTACAAGCATATGATCAGCGTATGCAGCAAGTCTTAAATCATGCGTGATCATTAAGATGGTTTTATCATATTGGGAATGGATCTTAGAAATAATTTCCATCATATCTTTGACCCCTTTAGGATCTAACATCGATGTGGCCTCATCAAAGATAATGATATCTTGTTCCATTGCCAGTGCTGACGAGATAGCAACACGTTGTTTTTGTCCACCTGATAATTGATGTGGCTCTTTTTTTAAGAAATTACGCATACCTACTAAGTCAGCATAGTAAAGTATTTTTTCTTCCATTTCTTGAGCTTCAATTTGTTGATTTTCTAATCCAAAGGCAATATCATGTCTTACAGTAACTCCAACAAATTGATTATCAGGATTTTGAAAAACAATACCTACTTTTTTTCTTATATCAATCAGATGTTCATCATTCAATAGAATATCATCAATAACAATACTTCCTGATGTCGGCTTTAATAATCCAACCAATAATTTAGCAAGTGTGGATTTTCCACTTCCGTTATGACCTACAATAGAAACAAAACTACCCTTTTTAATGGAAAAAGAGACGTTTTTAATCGCCTCATCTTGGCCATTATATGAAAATGTCATATTTTTTACATGAATCATTGAAACTCCTTATGTGTTAATGTTATTATAACATAGAAGAGCACTCTTAAAGGAGATATTATATATGATTAAAGACATTTCAAGCCTCGATGAAATCACCTCTTTTGCGAGTCAAAAACCAGTGGTTGTCGTCTTTCATGCACCTTGGTGTGGAACGTGTTCGATGTATCACTTTACATTGACTAAATTTGACATGCATGATCCTTCTGTTGTTATATTGAAAGTGAATCTTGCAGATCATCACGAGATCGGGAATCATTTTAAAGTTTTATCGACACCTTCAGTGATGATTTATCACTCTGAATTCAATTATACACTTCTACCTGGACCTCAACCTATTGGTATCATCAAACGTTATTTATAAAAAAATGCACTGAATGTGCATTTTTTTGTCGATATGAAAGTGGTATTTCAAAGCTTATATAAGATTGTGGTACTGTGTCATTTTGAGGATAAAAAATCGATACAAGTTCAGGATAATCAATGAATGGATTTCGATTACGTTGATACGCATATATGACTTGATTACGTTGACGCTCAAAATCATCAACCGGGTCTTCTTCATGCCACTTTAAAAACGTATCTAAATTCCCAATCAAGTTGATGTTTGTCTCCCACATCATGATCACGTAAAAGACAATTCTCGCAATATCGCCTCGATCTTCATCTCCAGGATACCATCCAGACCCTATAATTCGAGCTTCTCCCTCACCATCAACAAAAGAAAAGTTACTTCTGCTTGAATTCAGTGATGGATTAGAAGCACGTAATAGATGTAGATCTGCTTCTGATATCGAATTTGGAAGTTTAGATCTCGGCCATACGTGTTCACGGTTCCAAGTCACACCAGCATCCCAAGTACTTAATACTGAGGCTCTGTTATAAATAAGTAAGACATTGTCTTGGTTATTTGGATCTTCATCACTATCTTGTAAAATATCTCGTGCATCACCATAAGAAACATACGTATATGATTGAATCATTTCTTGAAGCGTGTCATACCATAAATCAATGTTGACATCATTAAGTAGCGCATAATATCCTTCAAATACAATTCTAGTATTTTCTTCTTCAATCGCATAATATCTTTCATCTTGAGAAGCAGTTCGACTTGTTGTCATTTCATCACCAGCGACATCTTTCCATCCAATGACATTATTAATCTGTGGAAATTCTATCGTTTCGCCGAATTTAAAATTGATGATTTGATATAAACCTAATGATGTATAAAATGAAATATCATAGGTTTCTCTATCATAAAATATTTTCATTGTATCCATATCTTTTGAGACAACAAACATCACATTAGATAAACTTTCATTAATTGTAAACCCTAAATAATCAAGATCAAATGTCACAAAAGTTCCAAGTGGATCTTTTTCATTTTTAACTTCATCTAAGACATATGTATCTTCTAGTGAGGCCAAATAAATTTCAATCGTATAATCAATTTCATTGTTTACATTGTCAATAGGGTCAACCACGATACATGATGATAGCAAAGTCATAGAAATCAATAAAACAAATAATAAAACAATTTTTTTCATGTTACTCCTTAGTTAGTAAAAAAAGACAAGCGTGCGCTTGTCTTTATGTTATACAAATTCGATAATTGCCATTGGTGCGCCGTCTCCACGACGTGGGACAGTTTTAATGATACGTGTGTATCCACCTTGGCGAGCTTCATAACGTGGTCCAAGTTCAGCAAATAACTTTTGAAGTGCAGTTTGTCCTTCTTTTACAAGTTCAGGACGTACTGTTTCAGCAGCTTGACGGCGTGATGCTAATGTGCCTTTTTTTGCTAATGTGACCATTGAATCTGCAAGCTTTTGAAGTTCAAACGCTTTTGATTCAGTTGTTGTGATACGTTCGTGAATAATGATGTCAGTGACTAAATCACGTAATAATGCTTTACGTTGATCAGAGTTACGACTTAATTTAGAATATGCCATGTTTTACTCCTTTTCCATGTCACCAAAAGATGCGAAACTTTTTCCAATTGCATTTTCAAATTCTAGGCCATGTTCATGTAATTTATCTTTTAATTCTTTAAAAGATTTACGACCTAAACTTCTTAAACGCATGACATCTTCTTCAGTGAGTTTCAATATTTGAGCAACTGTATATATACCTGAACGTTTGAGTGCATTAAATAATCGCACAGATAAGTCAAGTTGTTCAATTTTCATTTCGAGTTTTTTATTAATTGGTTCTTCAACTTGTTCAAAAATAAATTGTTGAGATTGTGCTTTTTCACTAATTTCAACGATCACTTCTAAGTGATCAATCAGCATTTTAGAAGCAAGTGCAAGTGCATCATTTGCTTCAATTGCACCATTTGTTTCGATATCTAGTGTGAGTTCATCCATATCGCCACGTGTCTTTTCCACAACATAAGATACACGTGTTACTGGTGTAAAAATAGAGTCGATTGCAATAATACTTTTCTCGTTATAAGTAAAAGCTTTATTTGCTTCAGCATTGACATAACCAACACCACGACGTACTGTGACTTCCATCATCAGTTTACCTTCTGGTGCTAAATGTGCAATCACTTGATCTTTATTAATGACTTCAACGCCATCAATAGAATCAAAAGCTGCAGCCGTAACAACCCCTTCTCCAAGAGATGTTAATTCTATTTTTTGTTCGAAATCTGGATCATCAGATTCTACTTTAAAAATCACTTTTTTCAAGTTTAAGATGATGCCCATGACATCTTCAACAACACCTTCGAGTGTTGAAAATTCATGTTCTACACCTTCAATTTTGACATTGACAATCGCTGCCCCTGGTAAAGATGATAATAAAACACGTCGTAAGGCATTCCCGAGTGTTAATCCATATCCTCTTTCAAGTGGTTTGATGACAAATTGACCTTTAAAACCATCATGTGATAGTTCTTCAACTGATGTTGGACGTTCAAATTTTAAATCTTTCAATGTCTTTCCTCCTTATTAACCACGTGGGCGTTTTGGTGGTCGACATCCATTATGTGGCACCGGTGTGACGTCTTTAATGGACGAGATTTCAAGTCCTGCAGCTTGAAGCGAACGAATCGCTGCTTCTCTACCTGGACCTGGACCTTTAACTTCTACATCAACTTTAATCATTCCGTTGTCTAATGCTGATTTTGCTGCTGCTTCAGCAGACATTTGTGCTGCAAAAGGTGTTGATTTTCTTGATCCTTTAAATCCAAGTGCACCTGCACTACTCCATGTAACTGCATTACCATTGAGATCTGTAATCATTACAATCGTGTTGTTAAATGTGGTATGAATGTGCGCAACACCATGTGGAACATTCTTTTTAACACGTTTTTTTCCTGTACGTTTTTTCGCCATGTTTCATACCTCCTTATTTTTTCTTCACGACAGAGCCGGATTTTCTACCTTTACGAGTTCTTGAATTGTTACGTGTGTTTTGTCCACGAACAGGAAGACCTCTACGGTGTCTCATCCCTCTGTATGAGCCAATTTCCATTAATCTTTTAATATTTAAAGTGACTTCTCTACGTAAGTCCCCTTCAGTTTGAAATTTTGCAATTTCTGCACGGATACGGTTAAGTTCTTCTTCAGATAGTGTTTTCACACGTGCATCTTCAGAGACATTCGCATCTTTAAGAACTTGCTGTGATGTTGTTAAACCAATGCCATAAACGTAGGTGAGTGCAATCACGACACGCTTATCACGAGGAATATCAACGCCTGCTATTCTAGCCATGTTTCCTCCTATTAACCTTGTCTTTGGTTATGTCTTTTTACTTTTTTATTAATGACGTAAACTTTACCTTTACGTCTAACGATAATATCGTCTTCACTTCTTTTTTTCACGGATGCTCTAACTTTCATGTGGAATCCTCCTTTTATCTTTTACGATATGTGATTCTGCCTCGAGTGAGATCATATGGTGACAATTCTACTGTTACTTTGTCACCAGGTAAAATGCGTATGTTGTGGATGCGGATTTTACCAGATACATGGGCGATCACAATATGTCCATTTTGAACAAGTTCGACTTTGAATTTTGTGTTCGGTAATATTTCGATGACTTTTGCTTCTACTTCAATGACATCATCTTTTGCCATAGATTCACTCCTTTAGTGTGGTCATGATTTCACAACCATCTTCTGTGATTAAGACCATATGCTCAAAGTGTGCACTTAAGCGTTTGTCTTTTGTCACAACCGTCCAACCATCTTTTAAGACTTGGACATCTTTTGTTCCTAGATTAACCATTGGTTCAATACAAATTGTCATTCCTGGTTTAAGTTTTGGACCTTGATTTTTTGGTCCGTAATTCAGTACTTGAGGTTCTTCATGCAACTCTTTACCAATGCCATGACCTGTAAATGTTTCTACAATACCATAACCGTATGGTTTGATAAACGTTTCTATCGCGTGACCAATATTTGAAACATAATTGCCTGGTTTTGCTTCTTCTATTCCGATATATAATGCTTTTTCAGTGATTTCAAGTAATTGTTTGGCTTCACTTGAAATGTTTCCAACAGCATATGTAAAGGCTGAATCCGCATGATAACCTTTGACATTGACACCAATATCAATACTAATGATATCGCCTTCGTTTAAAATGATTTTACTTGAAGGAATACCATGAATCACAACTTCGTTGACAGACGTACAAATCGATTTAGGATACCCTTCATAATCTTTGAAAGAGGGAATCCCTCCTAAAGACCTAATGACTGTATCGGCATGTTGATCAAGCGCTTCTGTTGAAATCCCTGGTTGAATCATCTTAAAAAGCGCTTGTCTTGCCTGTACTAAAATTTGACTTGCTTGTTGCATGAGTTTGATTTCACGAGCGGATTTAATCGTAATCATACAATCACGTTCATCACTTTATCATGTGTTTCTTCGATATTACCATTGCCATCAATCGCATGAAATGCTTGAAGATCTTTATAATATTCGATAATCGGTGCGGTCACGTCATGATAAATATGTAGTCTTTTTCTTACGGTATCTTCCATATCATCTTTACGTTGATACAGTTCACCGTGACATGCATCACAGATGCCTTCTACTTTTGGTTTTTTATATTGAATATGATAGACGTTCCCACATGACTTACATACGCGTCTTCCAGCAATTCGTGCCGAGAGTAAATCCACATCTGCGTCAATGTATAAAATCGCATCCATATGTTCACCTCTTGAATTTAAAAATTCATCAAGTGCTTTGGCTTGTACGATATTTCTTGGATAGCCATCAAATAAAAAACCTTGTTGCGCATCTTTTTCAAGTAACCGTTCTTTGACCATTTTATTGGTTAAATCATCTGGTACAAGTTCGCCTCTGTTGATGTGTGCTTTCGCGATTTTTGCAAGTTCAGTCTCTTCATCAAACATCGCACGAAACAAGTCACCAGTTGAAATATGTGGTATATGAAATAGTGATGCTAAGCGTTTTGCTTCAGTCCCTTTTCCAACGCCTGGAGGACCAATTAGAATAATATTCATAGAATCAATTATTCAAAAATACCGGTATATGATTCTTGTTTTGCATCTGTTTCAAGTTGTTCTGTTGTTTGAACAGCAACCCCTACAATAATGAGTAAGCTTGTTCCACCTAACGTAATCACAGATGCCTCTGTTGCATTAAATCCAAATACAATGGATGTTAAGATTGGCATAATTGATAAAATGACTAAGTAAGCTGTCCCAATCACTGTAATCTTAAATAATAATTTTGCAACATAATCTTTTGTATCTTCACCAGGTCTTACCCCAGGAATGTAAGCATTCCCTTTTGATAAGTTTTCTGCAATCTTATTTGGGTTCACCATTAAGAAGGCATAGAAGAATGAGAAGACAACAATCAGTAAGACGTATAAGATAAAGCCTATTGGTTCTTGATATCCGAAGATTGCTTGTATCCAACCGACAATTCCACCGCTACTTGTTGTTCCTGAAAGTCCAACAATCGTTAATGGAATACTTAAGATGGTTTGAGCAAAGATGACTGGAATCACACCAGAACTATTGATTTTCATCGGAATATTAGAATCTGATTTCCCTTGACGGTTCGCATATTGAACAGGAATTTTACGAGTTGCTGCTTGCATATACACAACACCAAGTAATACACCAACATAAATTAAGATGATTAAGATAAACCAAACATAATTTAAGAATGTTTCATTGACTGGAGATTCAATATATTTACTCCATAATGTTGTCCACATGGAAGGTAAACTTGTGACAATCCCTGCAACAATTAAAATTGAGGTTCCGTTTCCAATGCCTTTTTTAGTAATGAGATCTGCAAAGAAAATCGCGATTGCGGTTCCACCTGCAATGACAAGTGCCATATAAATGTAGAATACAAATCTGAAATCTGTAATGACAGATGCTTCGATACTTGGAATGAACACACTACCGTTCACTGAAATTCCTAATATTAATGCAAACCCTTGAATAAAGGCAAGACCAACTGCAATATAACGTGTCACTTGATTTAAACGACGTTTACCAGTTTCACCTTGTTCACTCCACTCTTTAAAAGAAGGAATGACCATTTGAAGTAACTGGATGGCAATTGATGCCGTAATATAAGGGGAAATCCCTAAAGCAAGAATGGAGAAACGTTCTAATGCTTGTCCTGAAAAGTTATTAAGGATAGCAATAAAACTCCCACTTGAATTTATGAAACGTGTAATTTGATCGGTATCAAATAATGGAATGGTAACATAACTAAGAAGTCTTACCGCAAGTAAAATACCTAGGGTAAAAAGCAATCTTAGCATGACTTTCCTATTGCTTAGAATACTTAAAATTCTTGTCCACACCTTAAATCACCTCGACGGTTCCACCAGCTTTTATAATCGCTTCTTCAGCTGATTTTGAAAATTTATGAGCTTTCACCGTAAGTGCTTTTTCAAGTTGACCATTTCCTAAAATTTTAACACCTGATAACACTTTTTTAATGACGTTACGTCCTAATAGTGTTTCTGGAGAAACAACATCCCCTGCAGAAAATGCATTTAAATCCTCTAAATTGATGATGGCATAATCTTTACGGTTCACGTTTTTAAAACCACGTTTTGGTAAACGTTGGAATAATGGTAATTGTCCACCCTCAAAGCCTGGGCGTACGCCACCACCTGAACGTGCATTTTGACCTTTATCACCTTTACCAGAAGTTTTTCCTGTACCGCTTCCTGGTCCACGTCCTAAACGCTTGCGCGGACGACGAGATCCTGGTGTTGGTTGAAGTGTATTTAACATGGTATGCCTCCTTATACTTCTTCCACACGTACGAGGTGTGAAATGGTATCAATCATCCCTTGAATTTGAGGGCTGACTTCTTTGGTTACTGCTGAATGGAGTTTTCTTAAACCAAGTGCATGTGCCGTTTTCACTTGATTTGGTTTTCTTCCAATTAAACTTCTTGTAAGCGTGATGGTAACTTTTTTCATGATACCCTCGAAAGATCAACACCACGTAGTTTAGCAACTTGTTCTGGTGTTCTAAGTTCTTTAAGACCAGCAAAGGTTGCACGTAACATGTTAATTGGTGTCGATGTTCCAATTGATTTAGATAAAATATCGCGTACACCAGCGAGTTCAAATACGGCACGAACAGCCCCACCAGCGATAATTCCTGTACCTTCTGAAGCAGGTTTTAAAAATACACGGCCTGCACCGAAGTGTCCAGTGATTTCATGTGGAATGGTTGAGTGTACAGTTGGAACAAAAATCATATTATTTTTAGCAGATTCAATCGCTTTTTTAATTGCATCTGGAACTTCTTGGGCTTTACCAGTTCCAAATCCAACGCGTCCTTTTTTATCACCAATGACAACAATCGCTGCAAAGCGGAAACGACGTCCACCTTTTACAACTTTTGTGACACGGTTAATTGCGACAACGCGTTCTTCAAATTGTTTTTCTTGAGTTTCTCTTCTATCTCTAGCCATATCGATTCTCCTTAAAATACCAGGCCGGCTTCACGTGCAGCATCTGCTAGCACTTGAATACGTCCATGATATAAATATCCACTACGGTCAAAAACAACTGAAGTAATCCCTTTTGCTTTTGCTTTTTCAGCAATGGTTTGCCCAACTTTTTTTGCAGTTTCTTTGCTATTTGAAGTAAGTCCCAAATCTTGACTACGTACAGCAAGTAATGTTAATTGATTTAAATCATCCACGAGTTGTACATAATACCCTTTATTAGAGCGATATACACTTAAACGAGGACGTGTTTCTGTACCAGTAATCGTTTGACGCATACGTATGTGACGTTTTTGTCTCATGACATTTCTTGATAATTTCTTGATCATCTTCTATATCCTCCTTAAGACGCTGTCTTACCGGCTTTACGAGGCACATATTCATCCACGTAACGAATCCCTTTACCTAGATAAGGTTCTGGTTTACGTACAGCACGAATTTGCGCAGCGAATTGACCAACAGCTTGTTTGTCAATGCCTAAGACGGTAACTTCGGTATTTTTAGGAATATCCACTGATAATCCTTTTGGAATTTCAAGTTCAACGTTATGAGAATATCCCATTTGAAGAACCACTGTATTTCCTGATAATGAGGCACGGTAACCGACCCCTTTAATTTCTAATGCTTTTTTAAAGCCTTCACTAACACCTGTGACCATATTTTGTAATAAAGCACGTGATGTTCCATGAATTTTTCTTGAAAAGATTTCGTTATTAGGACGTGAGACAGTTAGTAAATTTCCATCTAATGCAAACGTTAGTGTTTCATTAAATTGAAATGATAACTCACCTTTTTGACCTTTAACAACAATAAGGTTGTTTGGTTGAATGGTCACTGTCACGTCTGCTGGAACAACGATTTGTTTATTTCCTACTCTTGACATAGTACCCTCCTACCAAACATAGGCGATTAACTCGCCACCGACATTAGCTTCTCTTGCATCACGATCAGTTAATACACCTTTTGATGTAGAAACGATTGCAATCCCTAGTCCATTTAACACACGTGGTAAATCATTGTGTTGAACATAGACGCGAAGGCCGGGTTTCGATATCCTTTTAATTCCTTTGATGACGCGTTCTTTACCTGGTGTATATTTAAGAGTAACAACAAGTTTCCCTTGAACACCTGATTTGACAAGTTGAAAGTCGATGATGAATCCTTCTTGTTTTAAAACAGTTAAAATATCTGTTTTTGTACGAGATGCTGGAATTTCAACTTTTTCATGACGCATTCTATTAGCGTTACGGATACGCGTTAGCATATCTGCAATTGGATCAGTCATACCCATGATATTTCCTCCTTCTTACCA
Organism: Bacillota bacterium; assembly: GCA_027620815.1. GTDB lineage: Bacteria > Bacillota_I > Bacilli_A > Acholeplasmatales > Acholeplasmataceae > UBA8290. The sequence continues at coordinate 13,401 of JAQCDH010000010.1, forward strand.
GCTCGCCTTTTTGACGCCTGGGAGTTCACCTTTGTGTGCTAAGTCTCTAAACTTAATACGCGATAAGCCGAACTTTCTCATATAACCGCGTGGACGACCATCGATCGAATCACGGTTTCTTACACGTGTTGCACTTGCGTTACGTGGTAATTTTGATAATCCTTCATAATCACCTTTTTCACGAAGTTCACGCACTTTATCTTGGTAACGTAGAACGATTTCAAGACGTTTTTCATTTTTAACAATTTTTGATTTTTTTGCCATGATTTCCTCCTACTTCTTAAACGGCATGCCGAATGCTTGTAGCAAGGCACGACCTTCTTGGTCTGTTTTCGCGGTGGTAACAATCACAATGTCCATCCCACGAATTTTTTTAACTTTGTCAAGATTGACTTCTGGGAAAATGATTTGTTCTTTAATACCGACTGTATAATTTCCACGTCCATCGAATGCGTCTTTAGAGATGCCTCTAAAGTCACGAACACGAGGAAGTGCAATCCCAATCAATTTTTCTAAGAAGTAATACATTTTATCGCCACGTAATGTGACTTTTGCACCAATTGGCATCCCTTCACGTAGTTTGAAGTTAGAAATTGATTTTTTAGCTTTCGTCACAACAGGTTTTTGTCCAGTGAGTGCTTGTAATTCTTCAACAGCATCATCTAACGCTTTCGTGTTAAATACAGCATCACCAATACCCATATTGACAACAATTTTATCAACTTTTGGAACTTCCATGATTGAGTCATAAGAGAAAGCTTTCATAAGTTCAGGTTTAATTGTTTCTAAATAGCGTTGTTTAATTGTTTGCATAATTTACCCTCACTTATCAAGTTGCGTATCTGATTTTCTTGAGAAACGCACTTTCTTTCCGTCTACAACTTTAAGATAGACACGTGTTGGTTGGTTCGTTTTAGGATCCAACACTGCAACATTTGATGCATCAATTGGAGCTTCAACTTCAAGGATGCCACCTTTGTCGTTTTGTTGTTTTGGACGTTGATGTTTTTTAACAATGTTCACGCCTTCAACTAAAACTCGGTTGGTTCTTGGATACACTTTAATGACACGTCCGGTTGTTCTTGTTTTTACACCTTTTTTATCAGTTGTAAATTGATCACGTCCGGCAATGACTGCGACTGTGTCGCCTGCTTTAATTTGCATCATCCATCCTCCTTATAATACTTCTGGTGCTAGAGAGACAATCTTCATAAAGTTTTTATCTCTTAATTCTCTAGCAACTGGACCAAAAATACGGGTCCCTCTTGGATTTAAATCTTCTTTGATAATGACGGCTGCATTTTCATCAAATTTGATGAGTGAACCATCTTTACGACGTAAGCCGTGTTTTGTTCTTACAATCACTGCTTTGACAACTTCACCTTTTTTAACAATACCAGCAGGTTGAGCTTTTTTAACAGTTACAACAACGACATCACCAATATTTGCATAACGACGTCTTGTTCCACCTAATACTTTAATTACTAAGACTTCTTTCGCACCTGAATTATCAGCAACGAGCAATCTTGATTCTTGTTGTATCATATGTGGCTCCTTACACTAAGTCCGATTTTTGAAGTACTTTAACTAAACGAAAACGTTTTGTTTTTGATAAAGGACGTGTTTCCATAATAGAAACCGTATCTCCAATACCAGCAAGCCCTTCTTCATCATGGACGTGGAATTTTTTTGATACACGTACGCGCTTTCCATAGAGAGGCGACTTTTTGTATGTATCAACACTTACAGTAATGGTTTTATCCATTTTATCTGATGTGACAACACCAGTATAGACTTTTCTTGTTTGACGTTCCATGGGTCTCCTCCTATTCTACGCGTTCGCCGATGATCGTTTTCATTTGTGCGATCAAGCGTTTTACTTCTTTAATACGTGCTGTATTTTCTAATTGACCGACCGCTGCTTGGAAACGTAAATTAAAGAGTTCAGACTTCAACTCTCCGATACGTTTTTCAAGATCGGTATTATTAATTTTTCTTATTTCTGAGGCATTCATGCTTGGTCACCTCTTTTGACGATTTTAGTTTTAATTGGTAACTTGTGAGATGCAAGTCTTAATGCCTCTTTTGCGATTGCTTCAGAAACACCATTGATTTCAAACATCACACGACCTTTTTTTACAACTGCCACCCAGTGATCTGGTGCTCCTTTACCGGAACCCATACGTACTTCAAGTGGTTTTTTCGTTTTTGCTAAGTGAGGATATATATTGATCCAAACTTTACCTAAACGTTTCATATAACGTGTCATCGCAATACGTGCTGATTCGATTTGACGGTTGGTAATCCATGCACCTTCTAAAGCGATTAATCCAAAATCACCATTGGTAATGTTTGAATTTTTTGCTTGACCTTCATAACTTACACGATGTGGACGACGAAATTTTGTTCTTTTAGGCATTAACATAATTATTCTTGGCCCCCTTTATTCTGAGGTTGACGAGGCTTGTTTGGACGTTTTTTTCTTGGTGGGAAATCTTTTTTAGCTTGATCATCTTGACGTTTTGCAAGATCTTCACGAGATTGTCCTGGTAATACTTCACCGTTATAAACCCAAACTTTGACCCCTAAAATACCATAAGTAGTTTGTGCTTCACTAATTGCATAATCAATGTCTGCACGAAGTGTATGTAATGGCACTTGTCCTTCAGAGTATCCTTCACTACGTGCCATTTCAGCTCCACCTAGGCGGCCTGATACAAGTGTACGAACACCTTTAGCGCCAGCTTTCATCGCACGGGTAATTGCCATTTTTTGAGCACGTCTAAATGACGCACGGTTTTCTAGTTGTTCAGCAATGGATTGTGCAATAAGTACTGCAATTCGTTCTGGATGTCTTACTTCAATGACATTAAATACGATTTCTTTTTTTACAAGTTTATTAAGTTGAGCAACAACTTTGTTTTTTGTTTCTGCTTCACGTCCAAAGACAACACCTGGTTTTGCTGAAAATAAAGTGATTTTAACACGATCAGCACCACCACGGCCTTTTAAACGTTCAATTTGAATGTTAGAAACTGCTGCTTTTTTATAGACTTTATTTAAATATGTACGAATGACATGATCTTCTTTAACTAAAGCAGGTACATCTGTTTTTTGAGCATACCATTTAGATTCCCAGCCGCGGATAATACCCACGCGCATTCCAATTGGATTGACTTTTTGTCCCATCAGCTACCTACTCTCTTTCTGCCACAACCACAGTAATGTGGCTCGTACGTTTTTGAATAATGTCTCCACGGCCTTTAGCACGTGGTAATAATCTTTTTAAACGAACACCTTCGTTGACATATGCTTCTTTCACATATAATTTTTCAACGGTTGCGTTGTTGTTGTTTTCTGCGTTTGCAATCGCACTGTTTAACACTTTTAATATGATTGGGCTTGCTGATCTTGGTGTAAACATTAAGATTGCTTGCGCTTCTTTGATATTTTTTCCGCGAATTAAATCGATGACAAGGCGTGCCTTACGTGGCGTCACGCGTACCGTTTTTGCATGTGCTTTCATTTAGTTTCCTTCCTTACTTGCCGGCTTTTTTATCTGCTTTAGCATGACCACGGTAAGTTCTTGTTGGTGCAAATTCACCAAGTTTGTGACCTACCATATCTTCAGTGACATAAACAGGTACATGCTCTTTTCCGTTATAAACGGCAATCGTGTGTCCGATAAATTCAGGGAAAATCGTTGAGCGTCGTGACCATGTTTGGATCACGCGTTTTTCATTTTGAGTATTTTGTTTCTTAACTTTTTCCATTAAGTGACCGTCACAAAATGGTCCTTTTTTAAGTGAACGTCCCATACATGATCCTCCTTAGTTTGAACGACGACGAACGATTAAATCGTTAGACGCTTTCTTCTTATCTCTAGTTTTAACGCCACGAGCTTTTTTACCCCATGGAGTCATTGGTGATTTACGTCCAATTGGTGCACGTCCTTCACCACCACCGTGTGGGTGGTCATTCGGGTTCATAACAGAACCACGAACGGTTGGTTTTGTTCCCATGTGTCTTGTTCTTCCGGCTTTACCGATGTTGACAAGTTCCCATGATTCATTCCCAACTTCACCGATGGTTGCACGGCAAGTACCTAAAATTTTACGTACTTCACCTGATTGTAAACGAAGTAATACATATTTTTCTTCACGACCTAAAATTTGAGCAGACGATCCAGCACTACGTGCGACTTGTCCACCTTTTCCTGGGTGAAGTTCGATGTTGTGAACAACTGTACCGACTGGAATATTCATGAGTGGTAAAGCATTCCCTACTTTAATATCGACATTTAGTCCTGAAACAACTTGTAGTCCGACTTCAAATCCTTTTGCTGCAAGTACATATCTTTTTTCACCATCTGCATAGTTTAATAATGCGATATTTGCACTTCGGTTTGGATCGTATTCAATCGTTTTAATCGTTGCAGGAATATTATCTTTATTTCTTTTGAAATCGATGATACGGTATTTACGTTTTGCTCCACCACCAATGTGGCGAACAGTGATTTTACCTTGATTATTACGGCCACCAGTTTTCATCACTGTTTTGAGTAATGATTTCTCTGGTGTGGAGGTCGTAATTTCTTCATAGGTTAATGAAGTCATATTACGACGGCCATTGGTGACCGGTTTATATGTTTTAATTGGCATATATTTCCTCCTTATACCGTAAAGGCGTCGATTTTTTGTCCAGCAGCAAGTTTAACAACTGCTTTTTTGTATGCTTGCGTGTATCCTTCGTATTTCCCAGTTCTTTTAAACTTAGGTTTGACGTTGATGGTGTTCACGTTTAACACATTGACATTAAAAATAGATTCGACTGCTTTTTTAATTTCGACTTTGTTTGCTGATTTTAAAACTCTGAAGGTGTATTTGTTTTGTCCTTCAATGAGTTTGTTACTTTGTTCAGTGATGATTGGTGCAACTAAAATGTCATAAAATTTACTCATGTGACAAGACCTCCTGTAATGCAAGTGCTGCATCTTTTGTTAAGACGAGGTTTTTTGCATGTAGTATATCGTAAACACTAACATGTGATGCTGTTGCAAATTGAACAGTAGGAATGTTTCTTGCAGCAAGTATTTCATTTTCAGTAAATACAGGTGCAACAAATAAAACTTTTCCTTTAATGTTTAATCCACTTAACATTGCTTTAAAATCTTTTGTTTTTGGTGAATCAACAATAAGTTGATCTAAAACCGTAAGTGTTTGATTTTGTTGATGGTAAGATAATGCACTTCTTAAAGCGAGTTGTCTTACTTTTTGGTTAAGTTTAACAGCGTAAATTCTTGGGTTTGGTCCAAAGACAATACCACCACCACGCCATTGTGGAGAACGAATCGATCCTTGACGCGCACGTCCAGTTCCTTTTTGTTTCCAAGGTTTTCTACCACCACCTGAAACTTCAGAGCGGTCTTTTGTTTTTGATGTTCCTTGTCTCATTGCTGCACGTTGTGCTTGGACAACATCAAAAATTGCTTGTTTGTGTGGTTCAATACCGAATACGTCATCAGCAAGTGCTAATTTTTCAACGGTTTTACCAGCTTGACTTAATACTGTTAATTGTGGCATGATGTCCTCCTTACTTCACGTGTTTGATGGCAGAACGTATCACTAGGTATCCATTTTTAGGACCTGGAACGCTACCACTGATGAGTAATAAATGATTCTCATTATCAACATCAACAACTTTTAGATTTTGAATGGTGACTTTTTCAGCACCCATATGACCAGGTAAGTTTTTACCTTTCATATTTCCTTTGATCGGACCCATTGAACCTGGCCCTCTGTGATATCTTGACCCGTGCGCCATAGGTCCGCGGCTTTGATTGTGTCGTTTGATTGACCCTGCAAAACCTTTCCCTTTGGATGTTCCGGTGATATCAACGTATGTACCGGCACTAAAGATTTCTTCTTTGACACTTTCACCTACTGCTAAGCTTGATAATTCGTTGTCATTGCCGTTGTCAAAGCGAATTTCTCTTACGAAGCGCTTAGGTGCAGTATTAGCCTTATTTGTGTGGCCAATCTGTGGTTTGTTACTGACTTTTTCGCGTATGTTTTCATAACCAATTTGCGTTGCAACATAACCATCAACTTCTAATGATTTTTGTTGTAACACGACATTGTCTGAAACATCGACGACAGTGACTGGGATGAGTTGTCCACCTTCTGAGAAGACTTGAGTCATACCTAGTTTTTTACCTAAGATTCCTGTTGCCATGTGTGTTCTCCTTTTTTATTTTTTTAAGACGATATCGATTCCACTTGGTAAATCGATGTCCATAAGTGCACTAATTGTTTTTGGGTTTGGATCTATAATTTGAATGAGTCTTTTGTGCGTACGACGTTCAAATTGTTCACGAGAATCTTTGTTCACGTGTGGTGAACGTAGTACCGTGAAGATCTCTTTTTCAGTTGGTAAAGGAATTGGTCCTTGTACCTCTGCGCCTGTTCTGATTGCGCTATCAACAATTTTCTTTGCAGCGTCATCGAGTAATTGATGATCATATGCCTTTAAACGAATTTTGATGATATCTTTTGATTTTGCCATTATAATAGCTCCCTTCGCCTATAATCTTGTATAGACTTGCTCCCCAGAAAAACTTAGCACTTAGACAACGGCTATCCGTGTGCCAACAACCTTCCGGTTCACAGCCTTCTCGTATTTTTTCACGAGCTATTCAATTATATATAACTTTACTTGAGAATGCAAGGGAAAAGTGTGACTTTTTATATTTTTTATGGGTCAGTGGCATGAATAAACTTTAAACTTTCTTCAATGGCTGGATAAAGATAAAGTTGGTGAATGATGAGATGTCTAAATCCAAGTGTCAAACACCGATGTAAAATATAATTTTGAGAAAGTGCATATCCGTACAAATAATGCTTGATTTTTTTAATTCGAAATGTTTGATGAATGTCTCTTAGCAAAGGGACAACTTCGTGTTGAAATGTCTCAAAAG
>JAQCDH010000076.1 GCA_027620815.1 Bacillota bacterium
TTTGTATGTGTGTGTATATTTTCATTTAAATACCTATGTAATATTATAACACAATAATTTTTAATCTTCACTATTTCATGTTATAATAAATGATAAGGAGATGCCGTATGTACGCCACCATTAAAGGTTTTGTTACCATGATTGAACCAAGTTATATCGTTGTTGAAAATCAAGGTATCGGGTATTTAATATTAACACCTAATCCTTTTAGTTATCAAATCAAAAGTGAAGCTTTGATATATGTGCATCATTATGTTAAAGAAGATATTAATGCACTTTATGGATTTAAATCGTTTGAAGCAAAAAAAATGTTCATCAAGTTAATTAATGTATCTGGCATTGGTCCTAAATCAGCGCTTAGTATTTTAGCAAGTGATCGATTAGATGATTTAGTTCTAGCAATTGAAATGGCAGATATCGTTTATTTAAAGAAATTTCCTGGGATTGGTCCTAAATCAGCTCAACAAATCATTTTAGATTTACAAGGTAAAATTCAACTCACACCAACTGAACAACAACCTAAACTCACTGATGTTGAAGAAGCATTAGTAGCATTAGGGTATAAAAAAGCGGATATTAAAAAAACACTTGCTTCTTTAGATACTTCATTAACCATTGAACAAATGATTAAAGAGGCACTTAAGAAAATGATGAGGTCACATGAATAAACCACATCTTTTGTCTTCAATGGCAATCAAAGAGGATGAAGAACAATCCTTACGTCCTGAAAAATTAATCCAATATATTGGTCAACAAGATATCAAAGATATGTTGTCAATTTATATTCAAGCTGCTAAAAAGCGTAATGAACCCTTAGATCATATGTTGTTATATGGACCTCCTGGTTTAGGTAAGACAACATTAGCACAAGTTACAGCTAACGAATTAAATGTAAAAATTAAAATTACGAGTGGACCAACCATTGAAAAAAGTGGCGATCTAGCGGCATTACTTTCTTCACTTGAACCCGGTGATGTCTTATTTATTGATGAAATTCACCGATTACCTCGTTTCGTTGAAGAAGTTCTTTATGCAGCCATGGAAGATTTTGTTTTAGACATCGTGATTGGTCGAGATGGTGAATCAAGGTCGATTCGCATCGATTTACCACCATTTACATTAATTGGAGCAACCACACGATTTGGAGATTTATCTGCGCCTTTAAGAGATCGTTTTGGCGTTGTATTTCGTTTAAATTATTATTCTCAAGAAGATTTAGAAACCATTTGCAGAAGAACATCGGCAGTATATGGAAATAAGATCGATGAACATGCTGTTGTTTCACTTGCCAAAAGATCAAGAGGAACACCAAGAATTGTCAACCGTTTATTTAGACGTGTTCGTGATTTTGCAGATATTATGAATGATGGTCATGTCACTGAAAGTATTACTGATAATGCCTTAAAAAAACTAGGGATTGATGCTTTTGGACTTGATCAAACCGATTACCGTTATTTAGAAGCGATCATTGATCGTTATCAAGGTGGACCTGCTGGACTTGAAGCAATCGCCACTCAAATTGCTGAAGAAGTGACAACTGTTGAAGACGTTTATGAACCTTTTCTACTTCAAGAAGGATATATTAAACGTACACCAAGAGGCCGTATTGCAACAAAAAAAGCGTATGATGTCCTAGGAAAAACATATTATGAAGGATTTTTAAAAACATGAAGTTATCGTTATTTGATTACCACCTAGATCCAAGTAAAATCGCACAACATCCGAGTGAGATAAGAGATCATTCTAAATTATTACGTGTTGATAAGCTTGCCAAACAAGATCCAATTGACCATATGTTTTATGATTTACCTAATTTATTATCAAATGGTGATGTCTTAGTTATCAATAACACAAAAGTCATACCGGCCAGGTTGTTTGGAACAAAATTATCAACTGGTGCGCACATTGAATTATTACTTTTAGATGAAATTGAAAAAAATGTTTACAATGCACTAACAAAACCAGCTAAAAAAATTGATGTTGATGATGAGATTATATTAAGTGACACTTTTAAAATGCAGTGTGTAGACGTTAAAGAAGATGGTATTCGTGTATATCAATTAATTTATGATGGCATTTTAATTGAGCATCTAGAATCCCTTGGAAAACTTCCATTACCGCCCTATGTAAAAGAACTTAATGACGATGAAAGGTATCAAACCATTTATGCGAAACATTCAGGGTCAAGTGCTGCACCAACTGCTGGACTACATTTTACAGAAGACATCTTTGATGCATTAAAACAAAAAGGAATTGAGATCATTGAAATTACATTACATGTTGGACTAGGGACATTTAAACCTGTACAAATGGATGATATAACAAAACATCATATGCATGAAGAAACGTATGTCATTTCTAATGATGCAGCTCAAAAATTAAATGATGCGAAGCGAGCAGGTAAGAGAATTATTGCCGTAGGAACAACAAGTTTAAGAACGTTAGAATCCAATATCAATAACAATGCATTTCATGAAGGAAACTTTCAAACATCTATTTTCATTTATCCAGGGTACACATTCAAGGCTATTGATGGCTTAATTACCAATTTCCATCTCCCAAAATCAACATTACTAATGCTCGTTTCTGCGATTACAGAAAGAAAATATATGCTTTCATGTTATCAACATGCAATCGATTATGATTACCGCTTTTTCTCATTTGGCGATGCAATGCTAATCTTGTAAAAAAACATGGTAATTTAGCATTGAATTTAGTATAATAAAAACATATTAGGTATCGAGGTAAAAAAATGAACCAGACATTTTATATTATTTCAGAGTACGGTTTACATGCTAGACCTGCAACGAAACTCGTCAATATCGCGATGGCTTTTAAATCTGAAATACACTTAACATGGGAAGAAAAAACGATTAATTTAAAATCCATTATGGGGTTAATGTCTTTAGGTATTTATCAAGGACAAACCATCTCAATTGAAACTGAAGGTCCAGATGCCTATGAGGCATTAGAAGCTTTATCAACATTTATGATTCAAGAATCTCTTGCTAAGAAAGTTTAAACTGTGCGTCAAAAGTTTAATAAACACGCAACAGATGCTTTCTTTATGAATCATGATACATATATGAAACCAACGCCACTTTCTTTAAGTGGCGATGTTATTTTAGAAATAGGATCTGGCAAAGGTGATTTTATTTGTCAATATGCAAAAGACCATCCTGATAAAACCTTCGTTGCTGTTGAATTCAACAGACATGTATGCTATTACATTGTTTTAAAAAAAGAAGCATTCAAGCTTGATAATCTACATATCATATTAGATGATGCGATGAACATTGATCAGTATTTAACACCTCATTCTGTTCATACATTATACTTACAGTTTTCTGATCCGTGGCCAAAGGCTAAGCATCATAAGCGTCGTTTAACGTATCCAACAAAGTTAGATGTCTATGGAAAGTTACTAAAAAAAGATGGACAACTTATTTTTAAAACCGATCATCAAAAACTATATATAGAATCAAGTTTTTACATTCAAACCAAATTTAAAAATATTCATTTTGAAGATGATGCACAACCATTTACT
>JAQCDH010000077.1 GCA_027620815.1 Bacillota bacterium
CTATTGATGCTAATCAATATCAAGGGCAAGTTATCGGCAATGACTTTTTAACATATTCAGAAATCTTAAAAAATGATGAATATGATGTAGTTTATGCTGTTGATTTTGAACAAGAATTAACGATTACATTTTCTAACGTCACTCAAGCTGGGCTTTATTATTTGGATATTGATTATTTACTTGCCGATAATAATGTAGATGCAGTTCAATATCAAATAGAAATGAATAGTGAATCTCCTTATTATGAGGCACAAACATTAATTTTACCGTCATCTTGGGTGTTTGAACAAGAAATGTTTACATTAGACAGATATGAAAATGACATTCAACCAAGATCAATCAAAGAAGTCAAATGGCAAAATACCATCATTCAAGATTTTAAAGGAATGTATAAAGAACCATTTTTATTTTATATTGCACCAAACGATGTTATGACGATTTCTTATGTCAATAGCCGTTTTTTAGTTGCAGAAATTAGTTTTACTCAATATGAAGCGCCAACGTCATATGAATCGTTTTTAAATCAACATGCAAGTGCTGTAAAACACGATACAATTGTTCAAGTATCTGCACGTGATATGGCAGTTAGAAATGATCCTTCCATTCGTTTAAGAGTGGAACAAGATCCTTCAAACTTATATTATGATACACAACAATTAAGATTAAATACGATTTTTGGAGACTCTTGGGAATCTGGTGGTCAAAGTATTACTTATGAAGTTGAAGTAGAAGATGCTGGACTTTATCAATTATCATTTAAATATCGTCAATATTTACTAAAAGATTTACCTGTCTTTAGAAACATCATGGTTAACGGTGAGCTTCCTTATGAAGAGATGCAAGCTGTTTCTTTTCCACACACGATGTCATTTATCAACAGAACACTATTAAGTGAAGAAGATACCCCATATTATGTTTATTTAAATGCTGGTGTGAACTCAATATCTCTAGAATCAACGAGTCAACCTTATGCTCAAACGATTGAAAATTTAAAATATATCATGAATGAAATTCAAGAATTATCTCTTGCAATTAAACGCTATACAAGTGGTGCAACTGATCGATATCGTGACTGGGACATTGAATTATACTTCCCAAATGCTGTTTCAGATATAAGAAGTTGGGTTGTGATTTTAGAAGCAATGTATGATGATCTTTTAAGTGTTGCGTCATCCTCAAATCCTTCCGAAATTGCAAACATGATTGTTTCAATTAACCGTTTAAATGATATTGCAAATGATATTAATAGTTTACCTTCTAAAATGGTACAGTTTTCTGATGGAGATTCATCAGTGAATCAAATGCTAGGACAAATTGTTTCTCAGTTGATGCGATCTAATTTAGAACTTGAACGCATTATTGTTCATGGTGATGTATCATTACCAAGACCTTATGCAACGATATTTACCTCTTTATTTGAAGGTTCAAAACGTCTCGTATTGTCATTTGTAAATAATCCATATTCAGTAAATAACTCAGATGAAGATTTAAATGTTTGGGTCAACTATCCAAGACAATATATCGAAATCATGCAAAATATGATTGACCAGTCTTTTCCAGGCAATAGAAAAGTAACACTCTCTCAAATGCCTGATCAAAATAAACTAATTTTATCAAACACATCAGGTAAATCACCAGATGTTGCAATCGGTGTCGATCACTGGATTCCTTATGAGTTTTCGATACGTGGTGCAGCTGTCGATTTAAGACAGTTTGAAGGTTATGAAGAAGTCGTTTCTCGTTTTTCTAAAGGTGCTCTTATCCCTTATGCATTTGAAGATGGGATGTATGGATTACCTTCTACTCAAAACTTTTGGGTGACTTTTTATAGAAATGATATTTTAAATAGTATTGGTGTAGAAACCATTCCAAATACTTGGGATGATGTTATTGATTCTTTACCATTACTTCAAAGTTACGGTCTGAATTATTTTGTTCCACTTGCTCAGTTTTCAGGACTTAAACCATTTGTTGCGACCATTCCATATGTGTATCAATTTGGTGGTAATCTTTATACTGAAAATGGGATGCAAACTGGGATTAATTCAACAGAAACATTAGAAGGTATGGAACTCATGAGTGAGTTGTTTACCCTTTATAATGTCCCTAAATTTGTTGGTAATTTCTTTAATAGTTTTAGATATGGTACATTACCAATTGGTATTGGTGATTTATCAACATACATTTTATTAAATAGCGCTGCTGATGAGCTTGATGGCTTATGGTCGATGGCACCACACCCAGGTGTTTATGATCCAGAAACCGAGACAGTGAATCGCTATGCATCTGTAGGTGCTCAGTCTAATATGATTTTATCTCAATCCAGGTATCAAGATGAAGCATGGGCATTTTTAGACTGGTGGTCATCGACTGAAATACAAGCTGAATTTGCGTTAACGTTATTATCGACATATGGTAAACAATATTTCTGGAACACTGCTAACTTAGAAGCGTTCAATCTCATTCCAATGCCTAGACAGCACAAAGAAGTCATTCAAGCGCAATGGGAATATGCGATTGAAGCACCACGTATTCCAGGAAGTTATATGGTTGAGCGTGAAATGAGTAATGCTTGGACTAATATCGTATTTAATGGTGTGAATCCAAGACAAGCATTAGATGAGGCCGTTCGTATCGCAAACCGTGAAATTTTATATAAGATGGCTGAGTTTGGTTATGTCGTTAATGGTCAATCAATAAAAGATTATGTTGTACCAACCATCGATAACATCGATGATTGGTTAAAGGAGCATGCTCATGATTAAGCGAATGAACGGACCGGCATGGTTTATCGTTCCTTATTGGACATTATTTTTAATATTCATCATTTTGCCGGTCATTGCAGCCATTTATTTATCGTTTACTTATTTTAATGCCATTCAAACCCCACGTTTTGTTGGAATTAACAATTATATAGAATTGATTACAACAGATACTGTATTTATGCAGTATGTACTTTCAAATACTTTACGTTTTGCACTTATTGTTGGACCTTTTGGTTACATCATGGCATTTTTACTTGCTTGGATGTTAGCACAAGTTCCAGCCGTTCCTAGAACGATTTTAGCCATTATCTTATACTCACCATCACTTACGATGGGGGTTGCGATGGCAGCCATGTGGCGTATTATATTCTCCGGTGATGCAAACGGGTATTTAAATGCCATCCTTTTATCTAATAATTTAATATTAGAACCTTTACAATTTTTACAATCACCAGAATACTTAATGACCATTATGATCGTAGTATCACTTTGGAGTTCAATGGGTGTTGGGTTTTTAGCCATGCTCGCTGGTGTCTTAAATATCGATCAAACTTTATATGAAGCTGCATATGTTGATGGCCTTAAAAATAGAACACAAGAAATTTTATATATTACACTACCTTCTATGAAACCACAGCTCCTATTTGGTGCGGTGATGGCGGTTGTTTCGACATTTCAAGCAGGGATGATTGGTGTTCAGTTAGCTGGATCAAATCCGACCCCTCAATATGCT
>JAQCDH010000078.1 GCA_027620815.1 Bacillota bacterium
TTAAAAAACGGAAAACGTATTAGAAGTATGATTGGTAAAAACATTGTATCTTTTAGAATGTATCCTGAAGGTTTTAAAGATATGCTTTTAGGATTTGGTAAAAACTTGGCGAATGGTGCGATTGCAATAGGCGCTTTCCAAGCCATTTTATTATCACTTTGGATTTCTGCACCGTATGCATCGATTAATATTTTACTCACATCCCTTTTAACTCAAGGTGACCTTTTCATTCCAGCAACAATATATCTTGTTTTTGGACTACAACTTTATCTTTTTAGTCGCCAAATTGGTAATTTTAGAGCATCCATTATCTTTTTGTATCCACTTCATGCCATTTTCTTTTTATATGTTTTTATTTATTCGTTTTTTAGGATTTACATATTTAAAAATAATACATGGAAAGGCAGAAACGTATGACACTACCTCTCATTACACTGGATTTATGGGTAACGATTTTACTTGATACCGTCTTATGGTTTATTTTTCATATGGGGTTTGCAAAACTTGCCATGCTCATTCCAGATCGTTTCTTTGAAAAACCCATTCCAAATGATGTTAAAGAGACACCTTTTAAAACCTTTTTTCTAGAAAAAATCGTGATGGTACCTAAATGGAAAAAATATTCACCCGATGGTGGTGCACATTTTAAAGATGGCTTTTCTAAACGTCATTTAAAAGAAAAAAATCTCGCCTATTACGAGAAATTTTTAATTGAAACAAGACGTGCAGAGCTCACCCATTATCTTCAAATGTTACCTGCACCGATATTTTTCTTATTTAATCCGATATGGGTCGGCTGGTTGATGATTGGATATGCCGTATTATTTAATTTACCGTTTATTTGGATACAAAAATATAATCAACCACGTATGATGAAACTCATGATTAAAACAAAGGCAAGGCTAAATAATGCTGAAGTAAAATAATGGTCTTAGCATCCGTAATTAAATGATTTTGAAGAAGTGCTTGCACTTCTTTTTTTGTATAGTAAAGGATTTCAAACGTTTCATCAATGTCTTTAGGAAGAGGGTTTTTGATATGTTTACAGCCATAGCCGATATATAAATGAATGACTTCATCACTATACCCTAAACAATTATGAATCGACATGATATGTTCAATTTTTTCAGGTTTAACATGGGCTTCTTCTTCACATTCACGATTTGCACAAAGTATTGGGTCTTCATTTAATTCTAATTTACCTGCAGGTACTTCGATTGTGACCAAATCAATTGGATATCTGAATTGTTTAATTAACACTATTTTTCCATCATCTGTGATTGGTAAAATCGCACTTGCACCACTATGTCTAATGACAATACGTTTGGTTTCAATAGATTCAGATGTAATGACCGTATCTTCTTCAATCCTTAAAAAGTTGGAATGATAGATGGGTTTAGAATGAATTTTAGTTTCTTTCATGTTTTTATCCTCATGTATTATGATAACAAAAAAAGGCAAAGATTGCCTTTATTTGATATTGATTTCTTTACTTAAGATGCGTTCTTTAAGTGATTTAATCTTATCTTGAATGATGTTTTGAGTTAAAATAAAACCTTCGTCCGGTCCATGAGAAGGATCATCTAAGCCCCAGTCTTCTCTAAACTGGCATGGTAACCAAGGACAATCGACATTACATCCCATTGTAATGACAACATCGATTTCTGGAAGTTCATCAACAAGTTTAGACGATTGTGTGACATTCATATCCACATCATGAAGTTGTTTAATAATACGAACCGCATCTTGATTTATTTGAGGACGCGTTTCTGTTCCTCCACTATATGCTTCAAAGAAATCATCATGATATAACTTTGTCAGTGCTTCTGCCATTTGACTTCTACATGAATTATGAACGCAAACGTAAGCGACTTTTACTTTTCTATCCATCTTAGTAGAGCTCCGTTTTTTTATGAATTCCTGTTAAAGTGAAGATTATCCATTCAGCAATATTCGTTGCATGATCACCAATTTTCTCTAAATACTTTAAGATCATTAGGCTATAAACTGCTTCTTCAGGTTCGATTTGATCTTTTTTTAACATATCTGTGATTTTAGCAAGTGCTTCTTTATACACTGCATTAATATTTTCATCTTCTTCAATAACTTTATGAGCAAGTGCTTCGTTATTAAGTTCTAATGCTTGAATCGTCATGTTATACATCGATTCTAAATTATTCATGAGTTTGGTTGCAAGTAACACGACATGCTCATTCGGTTTGGTTTTAATGTTCGTTGTCATATAAGCAACATCACATGCATGATCGCCAATACGTTCAATATCGGTAATCATTTTTAATATTCCTGTGACTAAACGTAAATCTGAGGCAACAGGTTGTTCTCTCCAAATGACTTGTAGCGCATGCTTAGCAATTGATTCTTCGGCAGCATCAACAGCATCATCAAGTTTTAATACAGCTTGAGCTTCTTCTTGACTCGCTTCCTGGAATGCTTGAAAAGCTTTTTTGATATTAACAAGCGTTAACTCCGCCATATCAACAACTTCTTTTTTTAATGCTTGCATACTTAAGACAAGTGTTTTTCTAACTTGCATCGATTTATCCGAACCTTCCTGTGATATATTGTTCAGTTTTTTCATGTTTTGGATGATTAAAAATTTTATTGGTGTCATCCATTTCAATGAGTTCACCAAGTAAAAAGAATGCTGTTTTATCTGAAATACGCGCGGCTTGTTGCATATTGTGTGTGACAATCACAATGGTGAAATCTTGTTTGAGTTCAATAATCAAATCTTCTATTTTTTGCGTTGCTATTGGATCAAGTGCACTTGTTGGTTCATCCATCAAAATGACTTCTGGTTCCATGGCAATCGTTCTTGCGATGCATAAACGTTGTTGCTGTCCACCTGATAAACTCATCGCTGATTTTTTGAGACGATCAGAAACTTCATCCCACAAAGCTGCTTTTTTAAGTGCATTTTCAACAATTGTATCTAATGCTTCTTTATCTTTAATCCCTTGGCATCGTGGCCCGTATGCAATATTATCATAAATGCTCATTGGAAACGGATTTGGTTTTTGAAAAACCATACCTACTTTTGAACGGAGTTCAATGACATCAAAATTTTTTTCGTATGCATTTTTATCTTCATAGAGCACTTCACCAGTGACTTTACAAGTGGTGATTAAATCATTCATACGATTCAATATACGAATAAATGTTGATTTTCCACAGCCAGATGGTCCAATAAAAGCAGTTACCTCATTATAATTAATATACATAGAAATATTTTTAATGGCTTGGAAGTCACCATAAAATAAATTGATATCTTTTAAGGAAAATACTGGTTTTTTCATGTTATTTTCT
>JAQCDH010000079.1 GCA_027620815.1 Bacillota bacterium
TCAGATTCAACAACTAGTTCATTGCCAACGTACGCAAAAGCTTGTCCAAAACCGAAGTTAGAACGTAATTTAGTAAGCTCGACTTCAAGCGTTAGTGTATCATTTGGGTTAACTTGTCTTCTAATTTTTGTATTTTTAATACCTGTAAAATACGCAATTTTCCCTCTATATTTTTCATCGATTAATAATAAGAATGCACCAACTTGAGCAAGTGATTCTACAATTAAAACACCTGGCATCACAGGTTTTTGAGGAAAATGACCCCTAAAAAAGTCAAAGGATTCTCTTACAAAAAGTTTTCCTATCGCTTTTTTAAGTGGATCTAAATAAGTGATCTCATCAACAAACAAAAATGGATCGCGATGAGGAATAACTGCTTTGATTTGTTCTTGATTATACATGTTTACACCTTCTTAAAAACAAGAATTGCGTTTTGACCACCAAATCCTAGATTCATATTAATGGCATATTTTAAATCTTTTTTAACCGCAGTATTTGGCGTATAATTCAAATCACAATCCGGATCTTTTTCTTTATAGTTAATCGTTGGTGGAATGATACCATGATTTAATGCTTCTACAACAAACACACTCTCAATGGCTCCGGCAGCTCCTAAAGCATGACCTGTCATTGATTTTGTTGAACTTACATGAAGTTTATAAGCATGTTCTTTAAATACTTTTTTAATCCCTAACGTTTCATATTTATCATTAAGTGGTGTGGATGTTCCGTGCGCGTTGATGTAATCAATATCTCCTTTTTGTATACCAGCATCTTCTAATGCAAGTTCTAACGCTCTAGAAACACCATTGGCTTCTTCATCTGGTGCAGTAATATGAAATGCATCTGATGTTGTTCCATATCCGACGATTTCACCAAGAATTTGAGCACCTCTAGCGACTGCACGTTCATATTCCTCTAAAATAAGGACACCTGCACCTTCAGCGATCACAAATCCTTCTCTTCGTGCATCAAATGGCATCGATGCTTGATGAATATCATCGGTTTGAATGAGTGCACGCATGTTTGCAAATCCATTGACACCGATTGGATTAATCGGAGCTTCAGAACCTCCAGCAAAAGCAACATCTAAATATCCATCGCGAATGTATCTGAATGCTTCACCAATGGAATTGGTTGCTGCTGAACACGCGGTGACCACTGGTAAGTTAGGACCTTTCGCCTGATATACCATTGAAATGGCACCACCAATTAAATTAATGATGGCTGAAGGAATAAAAAACGGTGACATCCGATCAAGTCCTTTTAAAACAGAGATTTCTGTTTCACGGTTGATGGTTGTTAATCCACCAATACCTGAACTGACAAACGTTCCAAAACGATAAGGATCACCGATATTGGCTTTATTTAATCCACTTTGTTCGTATGCCTCTTTTGCTGCAACAAGGGCTAAATTAATGACACGATCTTGTCTTTTTATTGATTTTTTTTCAATAAAATCCTCAAAATTTAAATGTTTAACTTCTCCAGCAATTTTAACTTTCCAGTCTGTTGTATCAAAAAGGGTCACTTGATCAATCCCGTTTTTACCCTCTATTGCTGCTTGAAATGATGTTTTCACATCATTACCAATTGGACTGACAAGTCCAAGTCCTGTAACAACTACTCTTCTTTTACTCATGATGGCATCACCATCCCTCCATCGACAACTAATGTTTGTCCTGTTATATAATCCGATTGATTTGAAGCTAAAAATAGTGCTGCATTCGCAATATCTTTCACATCGCCAATACGTTTTAGTGGTATTTGTTGAATGGCTTGATTTAAAATTTCTTCAGGTAACTGGTCTGTCATTTCCGTTTTTATAAAACCAGGTGCAATCGCATTGACATTGATGTCTCTACCACCAAGTTCTCTCGCGAGTGCTTTTGTAAAACCAATGACACCCGCTTTTGCTGCACTATAATTCGTTTGACCAGCATTTCCTAAAATACCTGAGACAGATGAAATATTGATGATCTTACCTTTTTCTGATTTTAAAAGTGGTTTTAACATGACTTGAGTTAACATCCAAACCCCTCTTAAATTAGTATTCATGACATCATCATATTGATTGATTGTCATTCGTAACATCAATGTATCTCTTGTAATTCCTGCATTATTCACAAGAACATCAAGTCCACCTAACGTATCTTGAACATGCTTAAGAAGGGCTTTACAATCTTCTTCGACACTTACATCTGCTTTTACTGTGTGTACGTGATATCCTTTGGCAGATAAAACATCTACGATATCAAGTGCAGATGCCATGTTGGATTTATACGTAAATAAAACATGTGCGCCTTCTTCAGCAAAGCGTTCGACGATTGCTTTACCAATGCCTCTAGATCCACCAGTGATTAAAATACGTTTTTGATTTAAATTCATATTTTTTCCTCCAACGATTGTGCGTTTTGATACGTTTTAATAATAACCGAATCGATTTGTTTGCTTGCAAGTTGAGATAACACATTACCTGGTCCTATTTCAATAAGATGGGTGTATCCTAATGCTTGAATGTTTTTAAAAATGGTTGTTAATAATACGGGGGATGTCATTTGTAGTATTAAATCATCTTTAGTGACGTTTGTCATTAATTTTCCTGTCACATTTGAAAACAATGGTAGTTGCGGCGCTTTTAATTCGATGGCATCAATGATGCCTTCATATAGATGTTGATGTGTTTTCATGAGTGGTGTATGAAACGCTCCCGATACACGTAATGGTAAGACTTTCCCACCCGCTTCAACGAGATGTTCTTTGATGTTTTCAAATGCAAGTTTATGGCCACTAATCACCGTTTGTAGGGGTGCGTTATAATTCACAGGTATCATATAACTTGTTGGTGTAGAATGTGCTTTACAAATGTTTTCTATGACTTCTGGTGTTAATTTTACAACAGCTGCCATCATTCCATCAGAACCTTCAGCTGCATGTTGCATGGCTTTTGCTCTTGCTTGCGTTAACCGTAACATGTCTTTAAAAGTGATCACACCTGCACGTTTAAGTGCACTCATCTCGCCTAAACTAAATCCAAATACGCCATCAATGTTTTGATCTTTTAAAACAAAATCAAATAGTTCTTGTGTAATGACCATGAGTAGTTGCGTTTGATACGTATTTTTTAAACTTTCAGGATTTGAAAACCATTCATAGATGTCTTCATTAAGTACTAAACTTGCCTCATCAATAATCGCATTAGCTTCTGGATAATTACGAATGATATCAAGACCCATGCCTTCATATTGACTTCCTTGTCCTGCATACATCAAACATGTTTTCATCATCATA
>JAQCDH010000080.1 GCA_027620815.1 Bacillota bacterium
AGGAAAATACTGGTTTTTTCATGTTATTTTCTTGATTCATCTTCATTTAACTCCAATTCATGTTTTTTTGCAATCTCTTTGCGATAATTTTAATTATAAAATTAATCACAAATACAACTGACAAGATTATGATTGCAATCGCAGCTGCAAGTTCAAAGTTTGGACTATCGCCACCCATAATGACCCATATGTGTACAGCTAACGTTGTTGCACGTTCCGATAAAATGACTCGGTCTGATATCGCTGCACCAACAGCAAATATTAATGCTGCAGATTCACCCATAATACGACCGATTCCAAGAAGGACTCCTGTTAAAATCCCTGGTGTCGCATTTGGTAACACAACTTTGAATATCGTTTGTGTTTGGTTTGCACCTAATGCGAGTGAACCTTGTCTTAATTCATTTGGAATGATTTTTAATGCTTCTTCTGTTGATTTTATAATGGTTGGAAGTAAGATAACAACCATTGTTAATGCCCCAGATAAGATGGAACCACCTTGTGTTTGTATTGTGTTATTGAGGAGTGGCACAAAGATGGCTGCTCCTAACATCCCATAAACGATAGATGGAACTCCTGTAAGCATATCAACCATGTTTTTAATTGCACGTGAGAACCATGAATACGTTGCAATTTCATTAAAATAAATGGCTGTTGAAACACCAATAGGTATTGCAAGAATCAAAGTGAATACGATTGTATAAAGGGTTGCGATAATGGAACCTCGAATCCCACCACCAACAATCTGAACACTCATGGTGGTAATACTTGTTGCTTGGTCTAGTTTTGCAACCATTCCTGATGCTTGATCTCTACCAAGCGAAATGATTGTATTATTGTTAAAGAGAGCTTTTTCAATTGCCGTCCCAATCACTAAATCAACTTGGGGATGTATACCCTCTTCGTCAATTGTATTTCTATCATAAGGAGATACTAAAGGACTCTCTGGATGAATATAAGCAATTTCAATAATTGGATACCCTGCTTTATTGGTTGTATCAATGAGTCCAATTCCCCATGTTTCAGAATAAACAATCGCTTCATCTATGGTCTCTGTTAAAACATAACTTCCAGCGCCTTCATCTAAATAAATATCGGTTGAAATGGTTCTAGAATCACCAATAATTGTTTCCCATCTTACAAGATTAAGTCCTGTTGAAACGACATAAAATATAATCATTCCAAGAATCACAAGACCCACACTACCTAAGATATATACTATTGACTTAGAAAAATTATCTCGTAATTTTCGACTAGTTTTCATCTAAATTTCCTACTTTTTTCATGACAAATTTTAAAAGTGTATTCGTAATAATAATTACCAACATTAATACGAGTGCAACAGAAAAACGAACGTCATAGTCAATTCCTGTCGTTTCTTTAAGTCCCATAAGCATACGGGAAGTAAGAGTTGAAGTAGTATCTAATACATTTAAAGTGACACCACTAAATGCGTTTCCTGAAACCATGGATACTGCAGTTGCCTCACCTAGAGCACGTCCGACACCTAAAATCACACCTGCAAAAATACCACTTTTCGCACTTGTTAATACGACTTTAAAATACGTTTGCATTGGTGATGCTGCAAGTGCAAGAGAACCTTCAATGATATCATTTTTTATTGAGCGAATCGATGTTTCAGCGACTGCCGTAATTGTTGGTAAAGTCATCATGAATAAAACTAAAACAGTACTTAATAAAGATAAGCCTGCTGCGGTTTGATATCCAAATAAATTACCAATACTTGCAACAATCGGCGCAATCACACCTAAACCAATCACACCATAAATAATGGATGGAATTGATGCTAATAACTCAACAACAGTTCTTAAAACCTCAGCAAATCGTTTTGGTGCTATTTTTGCGATTAGAAGTGCAGTCATAACAGCAACTGGAAGCGTAATAGCAATTGATAAAATCACAGCAATAATTGTATTGATTATTGCAAAACCAACACCATAAGCAGATGATCCACCAAGTGGACCATCTAACCATTGGTTTTCAGTTACGAATAAAAATGGATTAACTCTTGGAAGTTCTATAACTCCTGTATTACTATTATATCCTTCATAGATAAATAGAAACGGACTTAATCCTTTAATTGCAACAATAACGATAATTAAAATGATAAAGGAAGCTGATAACATACCAGCTCCCATAAATATCGATTTTGTCACACGATCTGTTCTATTTTTTTGCTTGATGCGTTTTAGTGTTATCTGACTTTGAACATCTATCATTTGTGACCTTCTTTAAACTTTTTTAGAAGAATGTTGACCAGTTTGTTACTTGTCCACCATAAATACGTTTTAATGCTGAAGGAGTGATGCTTATCAATGGATTGTCTAGGTGAACGATTGCAACAATTGCATCTACTGCAACTCTACCAGTAACTAATGCTGGTTCTTGAGCTGTAAATTCACGTGATGCAAATCCAACATGAATTGATAATGCGTCATTAATTGCAGCATTTGATCCGTTTACACCTTTGTAAGCATTTGAAGATCCTGTATGGTTATGTTGAGGAACAACGTTTCCACATTTCGCTGAGAAGTCTGGAGAAATTTCTGTTGCAATTTTTTCAACGGAGTCAGATCCACCAATTTTTAGTGTATATGCACTGTTGTTTTGTCCACAAATTGGGAATTGTGCTTTAACAGTATCCCATGGTTGTCCACTTGCTGTATCAACAATACCACCAGCTTGAGCGATAGATGCTAACCCTTCAGTTGAACCCATGTATGCAACGAATGCTTTTGATAGTTGTTCATAAGCTGCAGCATCTGCACCATATACTGAATAATCATCACGTAACATGTAGTTGAAATTTCTTGATAATTTGTATGATCCATTTAAGACATTTGCTTCAGTTGGAGCAACAGTATCAAAACTCAAACCTTTAAATAAAGTTGTATTTAAAGTTGATAATGATACATAACCAATTGCATATGGATCTGTTTGAACTGCTGATACTTGTTCAGCGTTACCAGCTGTAATGAATCCAGGAACTAAGATTGAGTCATCTTTTGTTGCTGCTTTAAATCCAATACCTGACATAAATCCGTCACGTGTACCACTTGATGTGTCACGAGTATAAACTTTGATTGAGGAAGTTTCATCAAATCCGTCATCAGTGACTTCTACAACACATGCACTAAGTGTAAGTGTTAATAATAATATTAAAACTAATGCTATTTTTTTCATCTATAAATCTCCTTATTTTTTTTTTTTCGA
>JAQCDH010000081.1 GCA_027620815.1 Bacillota bacterium
TTTTGTGCTGTCGTAAAACGATATGACAAAACCAGTTTCAATAAATTTGGTTATGGAGATATATTTTGATTAATCATATCTTAGATATTAGCAAATCTTCGAAATTTGATTTCACAGATTACGCTTGTCCAAACGATCCACTAAAAAGAAAATTCGCTGACTGGGTTCATTATTACCGTCTAAAGTTTGCCATATCAAAAGCAATTAAGCCAAGTACAATTCTCGAGATTGGAGTACGATATGGTTATTCTGCATATTCTTTTCTTTCTGCTTGCCCGAATGCAAAATACACAGGAATAGATAATAATTCAGATACTTATGGTGGAGTTAAAAAGTCGATAGAATGGGCAAAAACAAATCTATCTAACTTCAATGTAGACTTCATATTAGAAGATTCTCAACAAATTTATGAACTACCCTTATTTAAGTATGATTTATTCCATATTGATGGACAACAAGATGGAAGTGGAACATACAAAGATCTTGAACTTGCTTTTCATTATTCCGAGTGGGTTCTACTAGATGGTTATCATTGGAGTTCACAAAATCACTTAGAAGCAAATGAATTTTTATTAAGACATAAAGAACTGATAGAATATTCGATAAATATACCAAGCTACGCTGGTGAACTTTTAATTAAAATAAAAAAAAATCTTAACCGACCAAGATATAAGTTTAGAAAGAAAAAAACTTCTCAATCCTCTAATGATCTAATTAAAACTTATGATGCAGAATATTATTTGAATGATTGTGGTGGACATCAATCATTTAAGGATTGTGGTGTGGAAAGATTGGATGACTCCCGGATTTTATCAATTCTCGCATTAACAAAACTTGCCCCAATTGGTGAGGCAATTGATATTGGGTGTGGTAGAGGAGAAGTGTGCTTTCATCTAGCAAAAACGGGGTTTAATGTACATGGGATTGATTATTCTAAAACAGCTATAGATATTGCAAGAAACGCAGGTTTGGAAAAACAAAAAAAATATTCTAAAAGACTTTCATACGAATGTATAGATGTTAACCTATTTGAGTTTAAAAAGAACTATAGTTTAGTTGTTTGTACAGATGTCATTGAACATCTAAGCGATTCTGAAGTAGATAAACTTTATATTAAGATATCAGAAAAATTAAGCGATGATGGTCTCTTTATTTTGCACACTTTTCCCAATAGTTGGTACTATGACTATTTCTATAATAAAAAGAAAAGAATTGTAGAAAAATATGGAGGATTCTTAAGTTCTGAACCAAGAAGTATGTATGAAAAAATCATGCACATTAATGAACAAAATCCAGCTAGTATGAGAAAACAACTTAGTAAGAATTTTAATTATGTAAAATTCTGGTTCGGTTCTTCAGATGACCTATTAGGTTCATTAAAAGTTGATGTAAGTTTTAAAGAATTGTGCAAATACCCTTCATTATATGCTATTTGCTCACATTCTGAGATTGATATGTCCAAATTACATGATTTTGGATCTAGTAGATTGTTTTTTGCAGAAGATGTGAAAGGAAAAATAGATATTTGTATATCCGAGTGTCCTATTGTGATTTCCGCAGATGAACAATTTACTGTAAAAACATCGATTTGGAATAAGTCTTCATACTCATTGAATTCGTTTAATAAGTATCCAATTAATATAAGTTATCATTGGTATAAGGACGGTACATGTATTGAATCTAATGGCATTAGGACACCTTTTCATTTTCCAATATTAAGTGGTGTAGAAGAAACATTAGAAATTTATTGCAAGGCACCAAAAGTCATTGGTTCTTGTGATCTACTTGTTACACTAGTTCAAGAACATCATGCATGGTTTTGTCAAGATGGTTTTGAAGTTTTTGATAAAACTGTAATGACAATTTTATAAAATATATGTACATGAATTCTGCAAATGAAAAAACTAACGAAATCAAAAAACTAGCAGGGATAGAGAAATTAAGATTCGATATTGAAAAAAGACTTATTAAACTTTCGAAATCAACTAAAAATGATCCGTTTCAAATGTCATCTAATTTGGATGCAATTGATCGAAGCACGGGTGCTCCCTTACGAGATGTATATGAGATGGTATTACAAGCCGAGAGGGCTACTACTGTAAAATCTTTTTTACCTAAATTCTTAAATTTATTTCTTAGAAAACAAAATATTGTAAATAGACGTTTGATTACTGCAATACGATTATTGGCAGAATCATTAAGCAATTGTTTAAAAAGTATAGAGAATTGCGATCATAATATTATTATTAATAATCAAAAGAATGTTAATAATACTAACGATATTATTGATCTAAAATTTGTAATTAGTAATTTAGTCGAACCATCTGTAAAAGATCATTTTTACTATGAATTTACTAATAGGTATCGAGGTAGTTTTGAAATGATTACTAACAGACTAGCCTTTTATGTTTTTAGATTAAAACAGCACTTTGACACTAATGCTATGCAAAACATGTTGGGTTTAGATTTGGGATCTGGTCGTGGCGAATGGTTGGATTTAATGAAGGTAAATTCTTTTCCTTGCATTGGTGTAGAATCAAACAGTCTATTTTATAACGATTGTAAATTACGCAATCTTGATGTCCGTAATATAGATATTTTCGATGCCCTTGGAGACACAGCCGACGAGTCTTACGATTTAATATCGGCATTTCATGTGGTAGAGCATTTTAAAATTGATAAACAATTGAATTTCTTCTCAGAAATATTTCGAGTTCTAAAAAAAGGTGGAATAATTTTTATTGAGACTCCTTACAATGCCAATCTTGATGTCGGTGCCACAGGTTTTTATCATGATCCAACCCATATTCGTCCATTGCATGAGGATTTGGGTAAATTTATCATCGAATATGTTGGTTTTAGTGATATCGAAATACACCATTTGAATCCTGCTGATACATCATATGAAGATGGAAATACATTTGACAAAAGAATGTGTGGACCAAGGGACTTAGCCATCATTGGAAAAAAAATTTAAATGAGTAAAATCCTCGTAATTCGTGGGGATTTAAAAAGTAACTTTGGTTATGCAAAATTACTAAGAGCTCTTTTACCAATGTTTGAAAATCATTTTGATAAGATTTATGGTGTTGATATTCATTACCATAAAAACTTTGCTAACAATGTTTTTGGGCACCAAATAATCAAGGATGAACAAATTGAAGGAATTTTAGATTCTAAATGTGAAAACAACCTTATTTACCATCATACTACACCAAATAATTATATAATAG
>JAQCDH010000082.1 GCA_027620815.1 Bacillota bacterium
ATAGAACATACAGACAATTTTTTCTTTGAAGGTATTCAAGGAAAAGAAGACATGAAACAGATCTTAAATCATCTAAGAGAAACATCGATTCACGTTCCATCATTATCCTTTATTGAGTCAAGAGATTATCTCATTCGACAAGGATTAAAAGATGGACAACCTTTTAAACTTGACTTACCGAAGTCAAATGTATTAGAATATCGCTATGATGAGGGCTTTATTATTTTAAGACCTAGTGGCACTGAACCAAAACTGAAAGTCTATTATGGATTTCACAGTTCAACATTCGCACGTGCGCAAGCGCATATCAAAGAAAGCCAAGCTATCATTCAAACCGTTTTGAAAGGATAAACTATGCTTACACGCATACAAAAAATATTTGATGCCATGGAACAACACAGTGTTGCTTATGTTTTTAGTGGTGAAGCACCAACAAAAACAGCAGATCAGCACTATCCATTTCAAGTCAATAAAAACTTTTTTTACCTTACACATCTCAACCTACATCAATCTGTTCTTGTTTTAATTAAGCACAAAAAAGAAGATGTCATCTTATTTGTTCCTGTTCGTACGAAAGAAAAAGAAAAATGGGAAGGCATACTTCCTAATTTTCAAGCGATCCAAGCAATCACAGCGATTTCAGATGTAAGAAATAAAGAGACGTTTCATGCGTTTCAAGAATCGTTATTTACAACATTAAGAGATGCCACTTACGGCGAACTCAAGCATGTATATCTTGATATCGCTCGTCCTGAAAGATCGTGTTTAGAGGAAGTCATCTTTAGTCAACATTTAAAAACAAATTATCCTGAACTTCAAATACACGCGTTATCGCATGTCTTTAAAACCATTCGAAACATTAAAACTCATGCAGAAGTTAACGTGATTAAAAATGCCATTAAAATCACGCATCAAGGTTTAAATGCTCTTGTTGAAACGTTAAAAAAACATAAAGAAGAACATCTTTTACATGCTGCCTTTTTAAATGAACTTCACAAAAATCATTCTAAAGAAGCATTTGATACGATCATTGCAAGCGGAAAACACGCAACCATTCTGCACTACATTGAAAATAACGATCACATCGAAAAAGATGCATTGGTCCTTTGTGATTTAGGTGCACAAGTCAATCAATATAATGCCGATATTACAAGAACATATCCTTCTTCAGGCGTTTTTACAGAAAGACAAAAACAACTTTATCAACTTGTATTAGAAGTGAATCAAGAAATGATCGCATGGATACAACCAGGGAAATCTTTTAAAGATTTTAAAGAAACCGGAAAACAATTACTTGCTGAAAAGGCTCTTAAGATTGGTTTAATTAAAGATCTAAACGATATTAATCAATATTATTATCATGGATTAGGTCATCATTTAGGATTAGATGTTCATGATCCTTGTGATTATGATATGGTATTAGAAGAGGGTATGGTCTTAACAGTAGAACCAGGCATATACGTTGAAGAAGAACACATTGGCATTCGTATCGAAGATGATGTTCTTGTGACTAAAACAGGGTCCATCAATTTATCTCAAGCCATTCCAAAAACGATTGAAGACATTGAATCTTTATTTAAGTAAAAAGTTTAAAACTTCCTATTATGATATAGGAGGTTTTTTTGAAGTGGTTTATAAGTACATTATTAAGTTTTGTTATCATCTTTTTAAGTCATCATTTTCTTTTAGATGCATCCTTCTATGAGTCGATTCATTTTCTTTACATCGAACCGTCAAACGAGATACAAATTATCATCATTGTGATCGCTTTTATTTTGTTACAAATCATTCATTTTTTATCTGTTGAAAAAAAAGTATTCTAAGTTGACAATTGTATGTGTTTTATGTATACTAGTCATGCAGTGGAAAGAAGCGTATGCTCGCCTGATGATTCATTCATAGGCAAAAAGTCACGAAAAATACTAATTTTTCGTTATGAAAAGCATACGTTCACACATGTGAACGTTTTTTTATGGAGGTAAGGTACATTAGAAATTATTCAAGAGCAAAGCCAGTCAAAAATGTTGATCCAGTCAATGAATACATTGAATCTGATCAAGTACTCGTCATTGATGACCAAGGTGAAAAGCTTGGCGTATTAAATACGCAAACAGCCATTCAAATGGCATTTGAAAAAGAGTTAGATCTTGTTGTTGTATCACCAGGTTCTACACCACCTGTTGCAAAATTCATGGATTATTCGAAATATCGTTATGAACAACAACGTAAAGCGAAAGAAATGAAGAAGAAAACACAAGCTTTCGAACTCAAAGAAATTCGTTTATCACCAACGATTGATAAACATGACTTAGAAACGAAAAAATCACATTGTGTGAAGTTTTTACAAAAAGGTCATAAAGTCAAATTATCCATTCGTTTCTTTGGACGCATGATTACGCACATTGAAATAGGTAAAACAGTGATGAATACATTTTTAGAGATGATACAAGAAGTAGGAAGTCCAGATGGAAAACCTTCGATGGATGGTCGATCACTAATTGTGATGGTTTCACCAAATAAAACAAAAGGAGAATAATATGCCAAAGCAAAAAACACATAGTGGCTTAAAGAAGCGTATTAAAGTCACAGGTACAGGTAAACTTGTTCGCGGACAAGCATATACTGGCCACTTAGCAATGAACAAAACAACAAAACAAAACAGACAATTAAGAGGTGAGGCGCAAGTATCAGATTCTGATAAAAAGCGTATTAAAAGTCTCATTTCTAACATGTTATAAGGAGAACTAAAATGCCAAGAGTTAAAGGTGGGACGGTTACACGTAAACGTCGTAAAAAAATATTAAAATTAGCAAAAGGTTATGTAGGTTCTCGTTCTTTACTATACCGTACAGCTCATGAACAAGTGATGAAATCACTTGCGTATGCTTACAGAGACCGTAAACAACGTAAAAGAGAATTTAGAAAATTATGGATTCAACGTATTAATGCAGCTGCAAAACAATTAAACTTCAAATACTCACTACTCATCCATGGATTGGCACTTGCTAATGTTCAAGTTAACCGTAAAATGTTAGCGGACGTCGCGGTATCCTATCCAGAAGATTTTAAGAAGTATGTTGAAATTGCACAAGAAGCCATTAAAGGTAACTTACCTAAAGCCGTAAAAGTAAAAGTTCAAGACGTCGAAGTGAAAGCACCAAAAGCTGAAGTTATTGAACCAGTTGAAAAAGTCGCTATTAAAACTGCAGAACCTAAAAAAGAAGC
>JAQCDH010000083.1 GCA_027620815.1 Bacillota bacterium
GTTTTTTAACGGTTTAAGTTATAATAAAATTAAACACAAATGAGGTCAAGAAATGCGAAAAAAAATATTACTTATTCTTACTGGTGGTACAATCTCAATGGATCATCATAAAGATTTATCTTCTGATGTTTTGCAATTTCAAAAACAACATTTTATGAATCTTGGTCACAG
The DNA here is from genome assembly GCA_027620815.1 of Bacillota bacterium. Lineage (GTDB taxonomy): Bacteria > Bacillota_I > Bacilli_A > Acholeplasmatales > Acholeplasmataceae > UBA8290. The sequence goes on from JAQCDH010000083.1 coordinate 172, forward strand.
TATTTTAAATGATGTTGATATTGATTCGCATGTTTTATTTATGAAACCTTCGCCACATATGACACCTCACGATATGTTAGAAATTTCTAATTATATTTCTTCTCAAATTCAAAAAAAAATTTATGATGGATTTGTTGTTACACATGGAACGGATACTTTAGAGGAAACTGCATTTTTCTTAGATTTATTTTTTAATGATTTAGAAGTTCCTATAATTATTACTGGATCCATGAGAAATTATTCTGACATTGCTTACGATGGTGTGAATAACATTGTGTCTTCAATACTCGTTGCTGCACACGATGATTCTAAAAATAAAGGTGTCTTAGTTGTTTTAAATGATACTATCCATCATCCATATGAAGTTACTAAATCTCATACCGTATCTTTAGATACATTTCAGTCATTAGAATTCGGTCCAATTGGAGTTGTAGATGATCAAGAAATTGTCTATTACAGAGAATTTAAAAAACGATTTCTTCTTCCAAAACTTGAAAAATTAAATATGAATGTAGGCATATATAAAACTTATACTGGAGACGATGGTTTTATCTTAAAGCACTTTTCTTCAATGGATGGACTTATTATTGAAGGATTTGGTCGTGGGAATGTTCCTGAAAATATTGTAACATCGATTCAAGAACTGCTCGATCAAGGTGTTAAGATAATGATTACCTCTCGGGTCCCTAAAGGTCGACCTTTTGCAACATATCCTTATCAAGGTGGTGCTAAGCAACTCGTTGACATGGGTTGTTATTTATCGCCTCATTTAAACTCTCAGAAAGCTAGAATTTTATTAATTTTTGCATTATCAACTCATACACCAATTAAAAACCTCACCATTTAAGGTGAGGTTTTTTTATTTAAGTGTATCTAGAAATGATGAACCAATCACTGGCATTTCTATGTTGAAATTATCAGCGATGGTCGCACCTAAATCAGCGAAAGTTGTTCTTGTTCCTAAGTGCTTAGCTTCTTTGATATTTTTATGATAACACATCAATGGAACAAATTCTCTTGTATGATCTGTTCCGTGATGGGTTGGATCATTTCCATGATCCGCTGTTAATATAAGTAAATCATCGTCATTTAACTGTTCTAATAATGTTTTTAATTGAACATCAAATGCTTCAATGGCTTGACCATATCCAATTGGATCGCGCCGATGTCCGTAAAGTGCATCAAAATCAACAAGATTTAAAAAGCATAATCCTTCAAATGGTTGTTTTGTATACTTAATGATTTTTTCCATGCCATCTTCATTTGAGATGGTTTTTTCATATGAAGTAATCCCATACCCATCAAAAATATCATTAATTTTACCTAATGCAATCACTTCTTTTTGGCCATCACTTAAAAAATTTAGCACTGTTTTTTTAAAAGGTTTGAGTGCATAATCATGCCTGTTTGATGTTCGCTTGAAGTTATCTTTGTTTGTTCCAATAAATGGTCTCGTAATTACGCGACCCACTTTCCATTGCGGTGCTATCATGATATCTCTTGCGATTTTAGAAATTTCATATTGTCTTTTTATTGGAATAATTGCTTCATGCATCGCAATTTGTAACACAGAATCAGCACTTGTATAAACAATGAGATCCCCTGTTTTCATATGATGTTCACCATATTCTTTGATGATTTCTGTACCAGAAGCTGAGATATTACCGACAATGTTATGTCCTGTTTTTTCTTCTAACAATTTAATTAAATCTTCAGGAAAGCCTGTATCAGTAAACGTTTGAAAAGCTTCTTTCGTTTGAAGACCCATCAGTTCCCAGTGACCTGTCATGGTATCTTTACCTAAGGAAATTTCACGCATTTTACCGACATGTGCACGTGGATTAGATACACTTTCTAATCCTTGAACAGGTGTGATATTTCCATAGCCAAGTGATATTAAATGAGGTATATGAAGTGGGTACTTTTCAATAATATGTCCAATCGTATGCGACCCTAGATCATTAAATTGTTCAGCATCTTCTTGTTCACCAATTCCTAGTGAATCTAAGACAATTAAAAAGATTCGTTTAAACATGGTTTACTCCTTAGAACGCGGATGAATCTCATCATACATGTTCTTTAACGTTTTCTGATTTAAATGCGTATAAATTTGTGTGGTGGATATATTTTCATGACCAAGTAGCATTTGTAGAGATCTTAAATCCATCCCATTTTCAAGTAAATGGGTTGCAAAGGCATGTCTTAATGTATGCGGTGATACATCATCTTTACCAATGATTTCACCCCATTTTTTAAGTAATTTATAAAATCCAACGCGTGATAATGGCTTTCCTAAATGATTTAAAAACAAGTAAGGCGATTGATATTTATTTAAATTCGGTCTTGCATCTCTTAAATAGATGGTAATGGCTTGATGTGACATTTGAGAGATTGGAACTTCTCGTTCTTTATTTCCTTTTCCGATGACATGGACATACATATGATTTAAATGAATATCTTTTGTCGTAAGCTCTAACAATTCAGAGACACGTAGTCCAGACCCATAAATTAATTCAATTAACGCGAGGTTTCTTTTTGCTAAATGCGTGTCGCCTTGGACATGTTCTAATAAGGCAAGCACTTGATTCACACTCATCGTTGTTGGTAAATGTTTGACTTTTTTAGGTGTTTTAATATGCCTTGCGACATCCACTTCAATCATGCGTTCAAGCATTAAAAATTTCATAAACATTTTTATTGAAGATAATTTTCTTGCCACAGATGAAGCTTCATAATTCTTAGATAAACTTTTTATAAATGATTCAATATGTACTTTTTCAATGTGTTCTACTTTTTTTACATCATGATATTTACTTGTAAACGTAAAAAAGTTTTGACAATCTCTAATATAAGCTTCCACGCTATGTTTAGAAAGTCTTTTTTCTTGTTTTAAATAATATTCAAATTCTTTAATTTCAAATGTCATATAAATACCATGAAAACAAGATTACCTAATTGTAATC
>JAQCDH010000011.1 GCA_027620815.1 Bacillota bacterium
CAACTCATTCATCACCATGATAAAATAAAAGCAACTCAATATTTTATCATTTGATCTCATCTCAATCATTAATGAATAAAAAATGACAATAGGCTGTAGAAATTATACAAAGGTTTAAATATGAAGAAAAAATATTATTTATTGATCATCTTAATTATGTTTGTATTTTTATTACAGGCATGTCAAATTGTCATTATTCCTGAGGGTGATCAAGTTCCTGAAACAGAACTTGTTCCAATTGAAGAAGAAGCACTTTTACGTGACGAGAATTATGACCGTTTTTTTGATGAAATCAACCATAAAAAACTCGTGATTCAATTGACTAATAATAATGCGACATTATTAAATTCAGTCATGCAAGATTATTATGATACATTTGGAAATTACAGGAGTGATACTTATGTATCATCTGATATTTATTATGAAGATGCTTACGGCATCATTAACATGCAAGATGTTCCTTTTAGAACACGTGGCAATTTATCAAGAACACGGTTTTTAGATGATGAAGGTCATTTGAACTTGAATCATTTTAAATTAAATTTTAATCAACAGTTTACTAATGTCACTAGAGCAGGTTATTTATTCGGATTAAAAGAACTTGATTTAAAATATAATAGAAATCAAGATGAAACGTATATGAATGAATTTGGCGCGCTTAAACTTTATGAGTCTTTAGAGGTTCATGCACAGCGTTCTACATTGATTTATGTTGAGATTCATATTGCTGATACAATTTATAAAGTTGGTGTGATGACTGCATTTGAACCGATTGATGAATGGTTTATTAAAAGAAGATTTGAAACAACTGAAAATCAAATTGGAGATTTATACAAATCCTTGTGGCAACAATTTGGTCCAGCAAACCTTACAAATGTCATAGACGAAACAATAGGTATTAAAGATGTTGAAAACAATTACCGACCAGCCTATGATTTAAAAACGAATAAGTTGGATTCTACTCATGAACATTTACTGTTACTTATTCAAGTTTTAGCATCAGAAGATTTAAATTATAAGCGTGCCTTTATAGAAACCTATTTTGATATCGATCAACTTGCACGTTATTTTGCAGTCTCTTTGATACTTGGAAATCCAGATGATTTTAGGTCCATGGCAAATAACTACTATTTGTATTTTGACATTGTTGATGAAAAATATCACATCATCCCATATGATTTAGATCATAGTTTAGGTCAAGGTTGGGATGGCGCTCCAGTGTTTCAAGATCAACTTGTAAATACTCGTTTATATCATTTTGGAGAAATGTTTGCATATTTGGAAGGAAAACCTATTGATCATCCGCTCATTGAGATTATTTTTCAATTGCAACGTTTTAGAACCTTATATGAGTTTTATCTTAATCGATTAATAGAAACGTCGTTTCAGTTTAATTTCTTTAAAGATTATATCGATCAGTTTAAGCCAATTTTTGAAGACGATCTAAATACATCAATGATCAATTTAGCTTTTGGATACCGTGAATTAGAATCATTTATTGAACTTAAGCGTCAAAGTGTCATCTCACAATTAAATGAAACTACTTGATTCCCTTTTATTTTCATGTATAATGTTAAGTGCGAATGGAGTTATAGCTCAGCGGGAGAGCACTTGCTTGACGTGCAAGGGGTCGTGGGTTCAATCCCCTCTAACTCCACCATTAGACATTTAAAACACTTGTATACAAGTGTTTTTTTATAAAAAAAGACCGCTAGGCAGTCTTTCCAGGGATAAATAACATTTCATAAGGTGCTAGTGTTAACGTCGTTTGATCAAGCGGAATCATACGATTTTGTATGTTTCTTATTGGACGGTTGATGATGTGAGTATCCAACAAATCCTCCAAGAAGAAAAAGTGGAATTTCTTACAACCAATATTGTTGATTAAAAAAAGCGCTTATGCGCTTTTATTTTTTTGTAAAGTCTTCAATAAAACGTATGAGTTCATCTGTATTCGGGCTTTTAGCGTTAACAACATAAAATCCACTTGTACAAACACCAGTGAGTAGTGATGCTTCAGGAGTTAAACCAGTGAGTTGACCAAAAACATATCCTGCATTAAAATTATCACCAGCACCTGTTGTTAGTTTAGGCTTTTCGACATAAGGTCCTTTAGTTTCAAAATAACCTTGAGATGTCATTACAACTGCTCTATCTACTGGATGAACAACAAGCTGATCAACTTCAAGAGAGTTATATAATGCTTTTGTGACTTGTTCTAAACTTGTTTCTTTGATGTTTTCTTTCGAAAACAAACCAAGGGTGACTGAAACATCAAATGCTTCTTTTTTATTGAATCCTAAAATGACATTAAAATAAGATTTAAAAAGTTTTAATAAATGAAGTGCTCTTGTGATATCGGTAGATTCTCTTTTTTCAGGATCTGCAATGTCTACAAAAAAGATAGGTTTTGAGGGTCTAGATTTTAATTTTGGCAACGCTTTTTCAAGTAAATCTTCCCATAAAGATGTCATGGTTGGGAGCATCGACCAGTTGACACTTGCAAATAAATCTGACGTTTGAAGTTGATCCAATAGATTGTCCTCTCCATATGTTTCTATTAACCGATCATAGGTCATATTGTCAAAATTCATGCGGCCCATAATAATTTTGCCATCAAAAAATTCTACAGCATCTGAAATGCCAGGGTTCTCAATCGAGATGACATTGGCTTTTTCTGCAATAGGTTGAAAAACAGGATGTAACGTTGGGAATCCTAATGCACCGACATATGTTGCCTGAACATTGTGGTTGAGTAAGGCATTGGTCATAATTGGACCATTACCACCAATTTTCTGTTGATCAACAACCCATTCAATATTTGTTGATAATCCAGCTGCTTTTCCAATACGCTCTGCATAATCTTTGATGTATTCTAAACGCTTAAATTCTGTTAAGTTGATGCGTTTGTCAACAACATGCATGATGTTATCAACAAAACCATCAAAACCGATAAAAAGTTTTAAGGGATGTTTTTTTGTATGGTTTAATGCTTTTGTAATGTCTTGAATAGTCATAAATTTTCTCCATGAATTAGATTGGTCTAATATACGTAAATATGATAACATAAGAATAACATGTTGAAAAGAGAAAATCATGCAAATTTATTTAGTTAGACATGGTCAAACTGATGACAACATCAAAAATCTTATGCAAGGATGGAAAGATACGCCACTTAATGAGACAGGAAAAACTCAGGCATATCAACTCATCCCTTTTTTTGAGTCTCAACACATTGATATTATTTATTCAAGTGACTTAAGTCGTGCCTTTGAAACTGCAAGTATCATCGCAAAATCACTTAATAAACATGTCTTTTTAGATAAACAGTTAAGAGAAATGTATTTAGGATCATGGGAAGGACATTCTTGGCAAGAAATAGAAGCTGAGTTTTCTTATTTCCTTGGAAAACCAGAAAATGAGAAAAATGCACTAAATATATATTCAGGAGAATCCTATATTGAATTTCAGTTGTGATCATTTGAAGTATTTAAAAAAATAGTCAAAAACCATCTGAACAAAAATATTATAATGATAACGCATGGTGGTGTCATTCGTGAAATTATTGCACGACTCATGAACATCAATCAAACTCAAAAAGATGCGATTCCCATTCGTAATTGCAGTGTTTCAATGATTGAATATGATATAAAAAAAGACCAATATACAATTATTGATCTTTGTGTTCTTTAAATTGATTGATTTGGTTCATCATCATTAATGAAAGTTCTTTTGTGGGAATGTCTTTAATCTCATCATACGAATAAGTAGCAATGACATCAATATTCCTATTGACAGGATAAAAAGGTATTTTCTTACGAATGTCAATGTCTCCACTAATTTTAATTAATGTTAATTGAGCTTGGGCTTTCGATACTAATTTAAAAGCACCAGCTTTTATGTTTTCTACATCATTACTGTAGCGATCACGAATTGTGCCTTCTGGAAACATCAGCATCGATTGTCCATTTTTAACGACTTGAATCGCAAGGACCATATTTTCAAGTGTTTTTCTAGGATTGATTCTATCAATTGGAAAACTTCCAAGCAATTGAATCCATATTCCTATAAAAGGAACTTTTAGTATAGAAACTTTAGGTGTAAATGCCATAGGCATTTGCACCTTTTCTAATACACACAATGCATCTGTATATGAGGTGTGATTGGAATAGATAACTTGTTGATGAATTTTAGGTATCTCACCACTTATAGTAGTTTTCATTCTTAAAAATACATGGTTAAATAACATAATCATTTGTTGATTCAAATAATTGATATAAAAATGATGAGGATTCACTTTAAGAAAAGAAAAAAAAGGAATATGAAAGGCTACAAAGATGAATACGAATGCAAATGAAATTAATGGAGAAAGGAAAACCCACAATAAAATCAAATGATCATTCGTCTGAATCATTAAATATGGAAAGATAAATAAGGATAATAAATAAAATAAAACAATCATCAGTTTCTCCTATCTGATCTTATCCTAACACGAACCAAATATTTTTTCACATAAAAATATATTTTTATTATTGACAATCACCTCATACATCACTAAAATACAAATGGGAGGATTATATGAAACAAACAAAACAATTTAAAACTGAATCGCAGCGTTTATTACACTTAATGACACACTCAATTTATACGCATCATGAAATCTTTCTAAGAGAATTAATTTCAAATGCAAGTGATGCGATTGATAAACGCAGTTTTAAATCATTAACAGATGAAAATGTGCAACGAGCAGACTATGAGATTAGACTTATTGCTGATGAAAAAGCACGTACATTAACCATCATTGATAACGGAATTGGTTTAACGCAAGAAGAGCTAATTGAAAATTTAGGAACCATCGCTAAATCTGGAACAAAATCATTTCAAGAGTCACTTGAAGAAAAAAATGATGCCGAACTCATTGGTCAATTTGGCGTCGGTTTTTATAGTGCCTTTATGGTGGCTGAAAAAGTAGAAGTACGAACACGATCACCTTATTCAGAGTCAGGATACTTAACGATATCTGATGGTGTCTCTGACTATACCATCGAAGAGTTAGAAAAAGATCGTATCGGCACTAAAATTACTTTATACATTAGAGAAGATGCTGAAGAGATTGACTTTTCTAAATTTTTAAAGTTTTATGAGTTAAAATCACTTGTTAAAAAATATAGTGATTATATTCGTTATCCAATTAAAATGTTAGAAACAAAAACTGAAGATAAAAAAGAAATTCAAGAAGACGTCACACTCAATCAAATGACACCGATTTGGAAACGTTCAAAAAGTGATGTGACTGAAGAAGAGATGAATGAATTTTTTAAGCACCAATTCAATGAGTATGATGCACCTTTAAAAACAATCCATACCAACGTTGAGGGGATGCTCACGTATACAGCTTTACTATTTATTCCTAAAAAACCAGCGTATAATTTTTATTCCGAAAGCTTTGAAAAGGGATTACAGTTGTATTCAAAAAGTGTCTTTATTGAAGATAAAAACAAATCACTCATTCCAGATTACTTTAAGTTTGTTAAAGGGTTAGTCGATTCAGCGGATTTATCACTCAATTTATCACGCGAAATGTTACAACACGATCGTCAACTTAAGAAAATCGCGTCACATTTAGAGAAAAAAATAAAAAGCGAATTAGAATCATTACTTGCTGATGATCGTAAAACGTACTTAGAATTTTATGAAGCTTATAAATTAACATTAAAGTATGGCATTTATGACATGTTTGGGATGAATAAAGATAAACTTCAGGACTTAATCTTATTTGAAACATCAAAGAGTGAAGAACCGATTACTCTAAAGGAATACTTAGACCGTAAACCTGAAAGCCAAAAATTCATGTATTTTGCCACAGGTAAATCTAAATCTAGAATGTTAAACTTACCTCAAATGGACGCGATGAAGTCGCAAGATATCGAAGTATTATTATGTTATGATGATGTGGATGAATTCATGTTCCAAGCGATGCAAAATTATCAAGACATTCCTTTTAAATCAATTCAACAAGGCGATTTAGAAGAAGTTCTAGAAGACAAGAAAAAAGAAGTTAAAAAGCAAGAAAAAGACTACAAAGATTTCTTAAAAGCAATCAAAGACAATCTTAAAGAACATGTTAAAGATGTAAAAGTCTCAGCGAGACTCACGGAATCTCCTGTGTGTATTGTCTCTGGTGAAGGTGTGTCACTTGAAATGGAAAAAGTCTTAAATCAAATGCCTAATGGTGAAACTTTTAAAGCAGAACGTATTTTAGAAGTGAACCCGAACCATGCACTCTTTAAAAAACTATATGAAACGTTTCAAGAAGATTCTGAATCGATTGAATCTATTGCTTCACTTCTTTATTATCAGTCACTAGTTGCTGAAGGGATTCCACTTGAAAACCCCAAAGCGTACACAGATGCAATAACTAATCTACTTTCAAAATCATGATAAAAAGGCTTCTGCCTTTTTATTTTTTTCATGAATTGATTAAAACATCAGTGATTTCTAAACAATTTGAACTGATTGAAAAAGCATATCAATATATCAAAGACTACACAAAAGAATAAAAAATAAAGCACGTTTATAACGTACATTATTTTTAAATTCACGATCTTATTTTTAAATTATAGCGATTTAAAGGATGTGTTCGACACGTTTCACAGCATGATCCTCTAAATGTCACTTCATTTTCTTTTGAACACAATATTTTTTTATTGCATGTTGGATTGGCGCAGTTAATGTACCTCTCACATGGTTTGCCAGTAAAATAATCTCTTCCAACAATAACTGGATCAACATGATTTATGGGAATGCTGATTCTTGAATCAAAAACATAGCATTTTCCGTCAAAGAATTGTCCTTGAACATCTGGGTCTTTACCATAGGTGATAATGCCACCTTTAAGTTGATAAACATCTTTTATGCCTTCACGCTTTAAAAATCCTGACCATTTTTCGCAACGCACACCACCTGTGCAGTAAGTGAGTACCGTTTTTCCTTCAAAAAGTTGTTTGTGTTTTCTAAACCATGATGGAATTTCTTTAAAGTTTTTTATATCAGGTTTAATCGCATTTTTAAAATGACCCAATTCATATTCATAATCATTTCTTGCATCAACAATCACAACATTAGGGTCTTGGAGTTTTTTAAAATATTCTTTTGGTTCTAAAAATTTTCCAGTTATTTCATGAGGATTAATATCCACTTCTAGATCTAAAGTGACAATTTCATTTTTTACTTTTATTGAAATACGTCTAAATGGATTGAATTCCTCTAAATCAGATTTGAATGATATCTCTTGAAAACCAGAAATTGCTTTTAAATCTTTCATGTAGGTTTCTGTTTGTTCAACGGTTCCAGAGAGGGTTCCATTTATACCCTCTTTTGAAATAATGATTCTTCCAAAAACACCTAGATTTTTACAATATTTAAGATGGGTCTCTGCAAAGGTCTCTGGATTTTCAATTGATGTATAATGGTAATATAGTAAAACTTGGTACTTCATGACTATCTCCTTAATTCGGGCATTGATTTATAATAGATTATAGCATATAATTAAACCATCAAAAAAAAGGATGCTTATGAAAAAAACGTTTGCAACTATTACAATATTAAGTATGATATTTATAACTACTGCATGTCAACAAAATTTAACTGCAAGACATACTTTAGAAGAAGTCTTACCCTTAATAGAGTTGTTTTTAAATGATCCAGTGAGTCACGATACAGCATTACCTTTATTTGAGGGTACCAATATAACATACAACATCGACGGAATAGAGATAGAAGATTTAAGCCTATTGAAAAGTCCTATTTATGATTCCTATCTGCCAATTGAAATTAAAATTTACGCGCAAGATGAAACACTAACGATTCAACAAGAAATCTATGTCCTAAGTGACTATTCACCAAAACATAATTACGAAATTCATTTGAGTGAGGTCGATTTTGAAAATATCTCAAAAGAAACGTATTCGCCCTCAATCATTTCACTATATCAAGAAGATACTATCATATTCGAAAAAGAAGGTCAAGTTCGCGGAAGAGGGAATTCAAACTGGTTCTCATATGAAAAAAAATCATATCGCATCTCTTTTTCTGAAGATATAGAAATGATGGGGTTACGTGCACACCATGATTATTTACTCATTGGAATGCATGCAGATAAATCACTCATGCGAGATGCGCTCGCCCATCAACTTTCAATACTTATGGAATTAGAAATTACCCAAGATACAAGATATGTTGAACTTTATGTGAACGATAATTATCACGGTTTATATACACTTATTGAAGATAGAACATACATTAAAACAGGAGAAGATTCTTTATCATTTGCATTAGAACTTGATCACAGAATATATTGGGATCAAACAGGGGAACTTCACATAAGAATAGACGGTGCGCCATATGGCATTAAAAGAAGTTTAGATTTAGAGCCAGATACATTAAGTGGTATTCAATCATATTTAGATGCCGTGCTACAAGATCTTAAAAATGGTGTGATACATCCTGATATTGATGTTACTAATTGGGTTAAATATATGTTTATTCAAGAACTATTTAAAAATGTCGATGCTTGGGGACTTTCTGTCTTTATATACAGGGATCAAGAAGGATCATTAAAGTTTGGACCTGTTTGGGATTTTGATTTTGCGCTTGGGAATGCAGACTATGTTGGTGATGTATACTATGAGCCTGAAGGATTTTTCTTAGCTTTTGATCCACGTATGACATGGTTCTATCATGCCTTTCAAATTTTTGACTTTAAACTTGCCTTTAAAAATGAAATCATTACATATTATCAAGATATTCTTCCTAGCTACTTAACTTTGATTGAAGTACTAGGTGAGAGTCTCATTCCATATTCAGAAAATAACTTTAATAGATGGGATGTCTTTAATACTCCTTTGTGGCCGAATCCGATGTTTATGGTGGAATTTGAAACACACATGGATCATGTGTTATGGATTAGTGATTTTATTTTTGAGCGCTCTAAATGGTATCAACAAGCAATGTTTAAGCAACCTTTCATATAAAAACACGTCAGTATTGACGTGTTTTTTTATTTATTAAATGGTGGAGATGAGGGGAGTTGAACCCCTGTGCAAAATATGATGATACCATGCGTCTACGTACGTAGTTTATTGAGCGATTTAAATGACATCCTAACAATAAACAAGAAAGATGCCATCGAGACAATAGATAATCTTATAGATGCTTGTCAACAAATATAAGATCGCTTACTTTCTGAGCCGTGTAAGTGTCGTAAGCAAACAACTTAGTTGGCACGCTCGCTATTCTTAAGCTGCGTAAGAAAAGTTTTGGTTTCCGGTTATTAGCCTCGGCTTTTTTACTTGAGCAACCAAGATACGCAACATGATAGATCCATACTCTGACGAATCCATAAACATCCCCAGTACAAAGATTATACATGAAATTGACATTTTTTACAATGTAATTCATGATATAATATCAATTGAGGGAAAACATGAAAAAAGCAATCCTATTTGATTTGGATGGTACCATCTTAGATACGATTAAAGACATTCATCAAGCAGTCAATATTGGTTTAAAAACATATGGATACCAAGACGTTACTGTTGATAAGGTGAAAAAAAGTGTCGGTTCAGGTGCGATGCAAATGATTGCTTTATGTGCGCCATCTGCAAATCAAGAAATGGTTAAACACATTCATGATGCGTATCAAACCTCATATGATCAAAATGATAAAGACTTAACAACCATTTATGATGGGATGCTGTCCTTACTAAAAGAATTAAAAAAGAAATATCAACTTGCAGTGGTTTCCAATAAATATGATCATCTTGTTCAGTCTTTAATTCATCATTATTTTCCAAATATCTTTGATGCCGCATTAGGGATGACAAAAGATTTACCTATTAAACCTGAACCGGATATGGTGTTAAAAATATTATATGATTTAAATATCATCCCAAGTGAAGCAATTTATATTGGTGATTCAGAACCAGATATTATCGTTTCAAAAAGAATCGGAATGGATCATATTGCAGTCAGTTATGGGTATCGAGATGAACACATATTAAAAGCATTATCGCCAATGCATCTTGCCAAAGATGTTGACACATTAAAAAAAATATTATTGTCACATTTTTGACACAATTTAAGAATAAAATACTAAACATGGAGGGATTATGGAAGCTTTGCGATTAGAACGTGTATCTAAATATTATCAATCAGAAAATAACGTCAGTGTGGGAATGAAACACATCTCACTTGCTTTTCATATGGGTGAATTTGTTGCTGTAACGGGTGAATCTGGTAGTGGGAAATCAACGTTACTTAACGTTTTATCAGGTCTTGATAAATATGAAGAAGGAGAAATGTTTATTTTTTCTGAGGAAACATCACATTATCAAATTAAAGATTTTGAAAATTATCGAAGAGAAAATGTTGGATTTGTTTTCCAAAACTATAACATCATTGACTCATATACGGTATATCAAAATGTAATGCTCGCCTTAGAATTACAAGGTTACCCTTTTAAAGAGAGAAAAGCACGTGCATTAAAACTGATTGATCAAGTCGGATTAACCAAACAAAAACATCAAAAGTCCTCTAAATTATCAGGTGGTCAAAAACAACGTGCCGTTATCGCAAGAGCACTCGCAAAAGACACACCAATTATTGTGTGTGATGAACCCACTGGGAATTTAGATCAAACTTCAGCAGAACAAGTCATTCAGTTATTACATGATGTGTCAAAAGGTAAACTTGTCATTATTGTGACCCATGAATTTGATCAAGTTTCTAAATATGCGACAAGACGTATTAAAATGTCAGACGGCGAAGTCGTTGAAGATATAAAAATTAAGGCTCATGACAATATTACTGTCAATAAAGTTGAAAAGACAAAAAGTTTAAACTTTTTTGGTTTGATAAAATTTTCACTTAGAAATTTACTCGCACAACCTAAACGTTTTATATTCATGTTGTTTTTAATGATTATTGCGATTAGTGTCTTTACAGTCGTGTATTCTAATCAGATCTTTGGATTAAGAACAACAGGTCTAGAACAGTCTTCTACTTATCCATCAGTACCAAATTCTCGTGTATTAGTCGAAAGAAGAGATGGAAATCCCCTCACAGAAGCAGACATTGATCAAATAGAAGATTTCAATGGTGTTTCAAAAGTTTATTCCTATGGTGCGCTTTTTTATAACGATACAAGTTTTAATTTAGTCAGTTTTTTTAACGGAACTGAAGTTATGGACATGATGGGATATCGTTACAATGATTCAGCATTGAATTTAAATACAAGTGATTTAGAATCAGGACGATTACCAGAAGCCGCTGATGAAATTGTTGTAAGTCGTTACTGGTGGGGCATTGAGTTAAATGAAACATTTTTACTTGCAAGTACACGTGTATGGGATTGGAGTAAAGAGACATTAGAAGCGTCCTCTATCGGTTATTTTAAAGTTGTAGGGATTGCAAATAATGATCTTCAAACGATTTATTTTTCAGAAGCATTTTTAGATCAACCCTTTCCAACGACGCCATCATTGGATTTAACACTAAAAACACTAGTTAAAGAAACGATCGAAGATAATTTAAAATTAACATATAATAATCAAGATTTTTATGTGTATCAAAATGGTGAGAATTTTAACGGATTTGATCTTTTTATGGATAATAATACGCCATTATTAGAGTCACCAGTTTCTATAGAAGTCACTATAACCTCTCAATCACTTTCAAAAACAATCTCTATGACAAAAACCATACGATTAGGGAATGAATTTTCTTCTGAGGGATTTAATTATGGTGTCATGAGTGTTTCTGTCTTTAATTCAATTATTGAAGATTTTTTAGAAGAAGTTGAAGAAGAATATGTGACATTACCATCCCCGATCGCAAGTGTTACTATAGAAAATCAACTTGTTGGGACTCATTTAATTAATCAACTTGATGTTGAAACATACAAAGTGTATTATCCAGCGAATATTCCTGGGTTCTTACAAGAGTTTCTCGTGTTCATCTTATCCATTGTTGCTATGATTATCTTAACAATTTTAGGTTTATTTTTATATGCTGTGATTCATGCTGTAACCAAAAACATGATGAACTCTAGGAAAAAAGATTTTTCAATATTTAGATCAGTTGGCGCACATGAATCCACATTATCTGTCCTTGTGATTTTAGAACAAATCTTACTTTCAATCATCGGACTCGCGCTTTCAGTGTTCATTTTAAACATGATCGTCTTATTCGTACCTGATCATGGTTTAACCATTGAATATATGGGTGTTACAGATTATCTGATTTTAGTTTTATCCATTACATTATTAGGGTTATGGTTAGGGCTTCGTTTCAATAAACGCGTCTTTCATCAAACCGTCATTCAAAGTTTAACTTCAGGAGGTGAGTAAGATGTCTCAAATGATACCACTTGTTAAAATATCAGGACTTAATAAGTTTTTTAACAAAAATAAATCCAATCAACTTCATGTGTTAAACCAAATGACATTAGATCTACCAAGTCAAGGACTTGTGATGTTACTAGGACCTTCAGGCTCTGGTAAAACGACCTTACTCAACGTACTAGGTGGACTTGATAAATTTGATAAAGGTCATCTCTTCATGTTTGATAAAAACATCTCAAGGTATCAATCAAAAGTATGGGATCACATTAGAAATAACCACATTGGCTATGTATTCCAGAATTATCATCTATTGCCTGACTTATCTGTTTTTGATAATGTTGCATATGTATTAAAACTCATGGGTATTACTGATGAATCTCTTATTGAATCACGCGTCCATTATGTATTAAAAGCTGTGAATATGTATGCGTTTAGAAAGAAAAATGCATTACAACTTTCTGGTGGTCAACAGCAACGTGTCGCGATTGCGAGAGCAATTGTTAAAAATCCAGATATGATTATTGCCGATGAACCTACAGGAAACTTAGATTCTCAAAACACGATTGAAGTGATGAACATCATTAAATCAATAGCAAAAGATAAACTCGTTATCATGGTCACCCATGAAAAAGAACTTGCAAGTTTTTATGGTGACCGTATCATTAAAATATCAGATGGTAAAATCGTTTCAGATGAAGATACCCATGAACGTGGTGATTATCAAATGAAGTATGATGAAACCATTTATCTAGGTGATTTAAACAAAGAAACATTAGAAACTGAATCTAAACAGTCTGTTGATATTTATTCAGAACAACAAGATAAGAAACTTCAAGCAACCTTTATTGTTAAAAATGATACGATTTATATTAAAGTCAATAGTGATCTTGAAAAAGTGAAACTTCTAGATGATTTTTCAACCATCCAAATCAAAGAAGGTAAAAAAGAAGTTCAACAGAAGAAAACCATGTCTGAAACAACCTTTGATAATGACGCGTTGAGTTTAGAAGGTGTCCAGCGAAAACAACACTTTGTTTTCTCTCTTAAAAAAGCTGTATTTATGGCTTTAGAAAAAGTACTTAGAACTTCTAGAAAAGGTAAAATCATGCTTGTCAGTTTTATGCTGGCAGGTGCGGTAATTGCGTTTGCTGCAACATCACTTGCGAGTGTTTTATTTATGTCACCTGATCAGTACTTAACATTACCGAGTGGTTATGCAGAAGTATCACCTGTGAATCCAGAAGATGAAACTCAAAATTTCCCAACATTACAAGAACTTAAAGACATTGAATCTATTGAATACATTAATACATATAACAGAAGTCGTACACAAATCAATTTTATTAGACCGAACGGACTCAATTATAATACGTTTATTTCTGGAGCCATTGATTTATATGAACTCCATGATCTAGATTTGCTTTATGGAAGACTCCCTGAAACGACTCAAGAAATTCTTATCACCAAAGCTATGGCAGATAGTTTAGTTGATAGTTCAAGTGGTCAAGATATTGGAATATGGAGTTATGAACATATTTTATTTGAAACATTAAAATTCCAAGATTTGGATATTAAAATTACAGGTATTGTGGATGCGACGTATCAAGTGATCTTTACGAATTCAGAGTTAGCAGACTATTTTACATACGCACTCACAAAACGTATGCCATTGACTTGGTTTGATGAGGAAACACTCTTATATGGTTCAGTCCCAACAGGAAATCAATTGTTATTACCGAACTCTCTAGCTAATTTTGATGAAAATACAATCTTTCCAATTGTTGTTGAAAATTTCACCATAAGTGGTGTCTATGACGATCAAGATTTAATTCCTTATGCATATGCAACCAAAGAAACAGTTGAACGTTTAAGATTTGAAAATAGTGGTCGCTTTTACGTATTAACAACAAACTTTAGTGAGACCAACTCCGCACTTTTAAGTTTTGATGTGATTGCGATTGATGAATTAGAAAACGCTGAACGACTCATCGACAGAGAGCGCCAAGTAGCATTAGTCTCAACACTTACAACATCACTTGTCGTTATTGGGTTTGCAGGATTAGGGTTTTATTTCGTCATTCGTTCTAGTTTAGTGAAACGTCAATATGAAATTGCCATTATGAGAGCAATCGGTGTGTATAAAAAAGACATCATGCGCGCGTTTATTATTGAGATATTGATCTTAACGACCATCACAACTTTAGTTGGATATGGGATTGCAACGTATGGATTCTCACTGTTATCAAATAGTTTCTTAGGAGAACTTAATTTATTTAACGTGACTTTTTCATCAGTTATTGGAGGCATCGGTGTTGCTTATCTAGCGAATTTACTTGCTGGTTTATTACCAGTATGGTTATTACTCAATAAAACACCAGCTCAAATCTTATCTAAATACGATATGTAAAAAAAATAGCCTTTTAAAAAGGCTATTTTTTATATAATTTTTGCAGTATCATCAAATGGTAAACGTACAGATGGAAAACCTTCTTCAGCAGCTTTTCCTATTGAAACAATCATTACTGGTGTGTACCGTTCTTTATCAAGTCCAACAACATCATGAATCAACTCGTGATTAAATCCACCGATTGGACATGTATCATACCCATGTTCTCTTGCGACATACATTAAATTCATAGCAGCAAGTCCACAATCAATCATTCCACTGATGTTCAGTTTATCTAAGTCAACTTTTTGAACCATGTTTTTAATTTTTGTCATTTGTTTTTCTTTAACTTCAGGAGTCATAAGACCTTGTTCAACTGCTTCATCATAAATTTTTTCCGCGAGTTCAAATTTCTGTAAGTCATTAAAAATCACGATCATCGCAGCACTTGTTTCAAGTTGTTTGATGTTTCCATAAAGTGCAGGACGTAATTTTTCTTTTGCTTCATCAGACGTTATAAGTACATAACGCCATGGTTGCATATTCATAGAAGACGGTGCAAGATTCGTTTCCAAAATAATTTCTTTTAGTTCTTTTTCACTGATTTTTACGTCTTGATCATATAGACGTATTGAACGTCTTTCAAGTAATTTCATAGCTTCCTCCTATTGCATAAATATTATAACATGACTCATGATAGAGCCTTAAATGTGTGTCAGTATGTGATATAATAAACATGAGGTAACTTATGACAACTTTTTATTTAATTAGGCATGCAGAACCACGATATGATGAAGTCATTGAACGTGGTATTTATGGGATGGCGTATAATTTTGGAAGACTTACAGATAATGGCGTGTTACAGGCACATGATCGTGGAAAAGATGAGCTTTTAAAAAATAGTCAACTCATTTTATCTTCACCTTACACACGTGCACTTCAAACAGCAGCCATTCTTGCATCACATTTAGGTCTAGAGGTTGTTGTAGAACATGATTTACACGAATGGATGCCAGATATCAATCCGAATCTAGAAATAGATGGAGAAGGCGCATTTGAAAGATACATGGCT
The DNA here is from genome assembly GCA_027620815.1 of Bacillota bacterium. Taxonomy (GTDB): domain Bacteria; phylum Bacillota_I; class Bacilli_A; order Acholeplasmatales; family Acholeplasmataceae; genus UBA8290. Next base: position 15,860 of record JAQCDH010000011.1, read on the forward strand.
CAAAATGGTCAAGAAGATACAAATGATGAATTTCATTATGAGACCTATGATGCCATCAAAAAAAGAATGGAACTGGTGTTATTAAAATACACACAATATGACGAAGTGATCATCGTTTCTCATGGCATTGCCATTTCAAGTTTAACTCATTTTGATGACGTGATAGAACACTGTGGTGTTCGTAAAATTGAATTATAATGGCCTTTAAAGACTTACTGAGTTGGTATAAAAAAAACCAACGACAATTACCATTTAGACAAACAACATCGCCTTATAAAATATGGGTTGCAGAAATCATGCTTCAACAAACACAAGTGGTGACGATGCTTCCTTATTATGAACGATTTATTCACAAGTTTACAACAGTAGAAGCACTTGCAAAGGTGTCATTTGAAGAGGTTTTACCCTATGTTACGGGATTAGGGGATTACAGACGATTTAGATTGATGCATCAAGCAGCACAAGTTATATTTAATCACTATGGTGGTCAATTTCCAAATACATATCAAGATGTACGAGCATTACCAGGTATTGGTGAGTATACAGCAGGTGCCATCATGTCAACTGCATTTAAGCAACCTTATAGTGCTTTAGATGGAAATGTGATGCGTGTCTTAACAAGACTTTTTATGATTGATGATGATATTAGAAAAAATACAACGATAAAACGCTTAAATGAACTTAATCAATCACTTATCGATCACAAAGAGCCTGATATTTATACACATGCAATGATGGATTTAGGTGCAACCATTTGTAAACCCGTGAGTCCAAAGTGTGACATCTGTCCACTTAAAGATATGTGTCAAAGTTATGAGCATCACATGCAAACATCATTTCCATATAAATCAAAAGCAACGTCAAAAAAACATGTTAAATATATGACATGCATCATTTATAATGATCAAAAACAATATGTATTAAAAAAAGAGACACAAGCTCTCTTTGAGGGTATGTATCTCTTTTTACAAGTTGAATCTGAAAGTGTAGTCTACACCACTGAATGGCTTTTAGATCAAGGTATTGAAGTAGAACATCTAGAATTCATAACCCAAATCAAGCATGTCTTTACACATCAAATTTGGGAGATGGAGGTTCATGCATTCAAACTTATGAATTTAAATGATCAACAATTTTTCCTAGCGACTGTTGATCATCCAATGTTTAACATGATGCCTAAAGCCCACTCAAAATTGAATCAGTTCTTGAAATGAAGGTTTCTCTTTTAGTAATTTATAAAATGGATATCCAAAGACGAATAGGACAACGGTTTGACCTAAAAATATCCAACTAAATGTAATGATAAAAGCTGCTAATGTAGTAATATCACTAAAATAAACAAGCATCAATCCAATAATGATACCATTGACAATACCTGGCATAAGAAAAGCTAATAGAAGTTGACGCTTCAAGATGATCATCAAAACTAATGTAATGATGGTTGCGATGGTTCCAACAACTGCATCCACAAAGCCATAAGGTGAAAATAACATATTACCAACAAAGGTTCCAATGGTAATCCCATAAAAACTTTTGGCATTAAAAAGTACTAAAACTAAAAGTAATTCGGCAATCCGAAATTGCACAAGTTCAAAACTTAAAAATTGAAACACATAAAGCAGAACAACATAAATGGATGCAATCATCGCATTTTTAAGATAAAATATTAAAGACATGAAACACCCCTGTTTTTATTTTTGGCTGGTAACTAGGATACAGCCCACATTATTATAACATAAAGGAAAACTATGGCAATCACATTTGAACTCATCCATACATG
>JAQCDH010000084.1 GCA_027620815.1 Bacillota bacterium
AGATTAACCCAATACCTAATCTTTTTAAGATAAGCAGTTTATCTTTAAATGTCACTGAAGTCAACACTTTTTTAGCTGGTTTAAATATAGCGATATACGCTTCATCTGTTAAAGATTGTCGTTTTAGTATTTGAGCAATAACATGGAGATTAAGTTCTTTTTTAAGTTCGATCGCGATTAATCGCTCTTCTTTTTTTGCAATGATATCTATATGTTCAATCTCAGCTTCTACCTCAAATTCAAGAGACTCAAACAATTGTTTCACAGGTAAATATAGTTCAGTTTCTTTCATCACGCGACTATCCTTTCAACATGTGATAGATCTTTGAAATTAAAGGTTTTATTAAAAAGCATATACTTTTATTTATTCCTTCTCTTACATCATATCAAAGAACCATTAAAAAAACACGTGATTATCACGTGTTTGTAGGTAGTCCCCCCTGATATCTATGTATCCCCCAATAGCATGGATATCCAACTACATCCTAATTAAAACATAATTATTGTAATAATAAAACGGCAAATCTGTCCGAAATTAAGTTTTTTTAAGATTTTAGCTATGTTCTATCATAAATTTAAATAAAGCTTTATGATACACTATGTTTAAGGAGTTTATATGATTGGTCAAAGTCAATTCACCGAAGTCATTGAGCATCTACGTCTTCAAAAGAAAACATTATTAAAAACGATTTATTAGAGGCATTCAATGAAAACATTCATACAAGTAGAAGACTATTACATTGAATTTGACGCTGAAACTCATCAATACTGGGTTGACCATGTTCCAGTCATTTCAGTTACCCAACTCATTAAAGAAATTTTACCATCTCCATATAAGCGTGTTGATCCAACGGTTCTCGCGCGCGCGGCTGAGCGCGGTACTGAACTTCATGATGCGATTGAACATTTTGAAGAAACGGGCGAAATCAGTCATTTAACAGAATTTAAAAACTATTTAAAATTAAAAAAACAACATCAAATTGATGTTGTTAAAAATGAACAGATTGTTGTCATTTCACATTTAGGTGTTGTTATTGCTGCAGGAAGATTTGATATGATTGTTACTTCTCCTTTCATGAAAGGACAAGGCATTGTTGATGTAAAACGTATGGCACATCTTCATCAAACACATTTATCATTACAACTCAATTTGTATAAGCTCGGTTATGAACAAACGTATAAAACACCAATTTCATATTTAAAATGCATTCATTTAAGAGGTCATCACTATGAATATGTTGATATTATGTTCGATAAAGCTTTACTTCAACGATCTTTAAATAAATATGTTGATTTACATCCAGAGTTATTTATCACTTAAGATCATCTAAGGATGGTCTTTTATATTGTATGGTTGCTTTCACTGCTTCTTGCCAACCTTCTAAGAGCCGTTCTCTTAGATGATTTGACATCAATGAACGATAAGTCTTTGAAGGAATATCAATACTTAAAATCGCCTCCAAATCTTTATATATTCCAACGGTTAATCCTGCCATCCAAGCAACACCGCGTGCAGTGGATTCTAATTGATCGGGTTTAATGATATCAAGGCCCATGATATCTGCTTGAAACTGCATTAAAAATGGATTGCTTGTTGCACCACCATCAACATGTATCTTCGTGATTGGAAGATGACTATCTTTTTTCATTGCTTCAATCACATCATAGCTTTGATAGGCAATCGATTCAAGTGCTGCACGTGAAAAATGCTTTTCTGTTGTGCCACGGGTAATTCCAAAAATAGCACCTCTTGCCTCACTTGACCAGTAAGGTGTTCCTAGACCAACAAAAGCTGGAACCATGTATACGCCTTCATTATGTGGTAACGCATATGCGTGTGGCTCAGTTTCTTTTGCATCACCAATGATTTTTAATCCATCTCTTAACCATTGTACAGCTGAGCCTGCCACAAAAACGGATCCTTCTAGAGCATACGTCACTTGATCACCTATTTGCCAAGCAACTGTTGATAATAATCCTAGTTTAGATTTTGAGATGTCATTTCCGGTATTCATCAGTAAAAAACAACCCGTTCCATATGTATTTTTAACATCACCTTGACGAAAAGCACGTTGACCAAATAAAGCAGCTTGCTGATCTCCTAAAATCCCACCAATGGGTATGCTTTTACCAAAAAAATGGTGCGGTTTTGTATACCCAAACATGCATGATGAGGGTTTGACTTCTGGCAAGGTTTTTAAAGGAATATCGAATAATGAAAGTAAGTCTAAATCCCAAGATAAGGAATGAATATTAAACAGCATCGTCCTAGATGCATTGGATACATCTGTCACATGATTACCAGTGAGTTTATATGTAATAAAACTATCAATGGTTCCAAAAGCAAGTCTATCTTCTTCAATTAAAGTATCGATATTTGGAATGTTTTTCATGAGCCAAGAAAGTTTGGTTGCTGAAAAATATGGGTCAATCACAAGTCCAGTTTTTTCTTGAATCATTGCTTCATAGCCTTCTTTTTTAAGTCTTTCACAATGATCTTGTGTTTGTCTTGATTGCCATACGATGGCATGATGAAGAAGTTGCTCTGTTTTTTTGTCCCATGCAACGACTGTTTCTCTTTGATTGGTGATTCCGATGACTTGAATTTCCTTAGGATCAATATTATTTTGATAAATGGCTTGGGTCATGGTTGTTAAAACAGATAACCAAATTTCATTGGCATCATGATAGACCCATCCAGGATTTGGATAGTATTGTGTAATTTCTTTCTGGGACATCGAAATGATTTCTGATTGATGATCAAAGATAATTGTTCTCGTTGATGTTGTTCCTTGGTCAATCACAAGTATATAAGACATGATAACCTCACAATAATATTCTATAGAGTTGCAAAGTGATAATGATTTCTAATATTAGAATACTCTAATGTCCCTAGAAATACAATAAAAGGATGAATCTTTTATCCTTTTATTTTGGAACTTCATGTAAGGTTGTTTTAAGCTGATTCGTATCAATTAAACTGAAATAATCTCTTTAATATTAAAATATGATTTATGTTTCAACAACAAGTTCACTTGCGTTTCGTTCTTTTTGTTTTAGTGGTTTTTTAGAAACTTTCATTTCCCCGAAGTGCTCTAAAGTTTTTTTAAA
>JAQCDH010000085.1 GCA_027620815.1 Bacillota bacterium
AAAATAGAAGCAATGAAGTTCAAGATGACGGATTCTGTTGTTATATTGGTAACGGTAAGAAATGCAAAGTAAATAACAGTTAAAATTAAGATGAACCTTCCATAGTTGTTATTTCTGAATAGAAGTCTAACAAGATAGCCTATAAAAAAAAGTCGAATCGTACTAAAGAGTACTTGCATGACAATGATAATCAAAAACACAAGAAATACCTCTTTTCACTTGTATTTTAGCATAACTTCTTATAAAATATGAATAGAAATGAGGGAAGTTATGAATATATCAGTCTTTTTATTTATCGTTGTTGTTGTATTAGTGTTACTTGTAGGTGGTGTGATTGGTTTCTTCTTAGCAAGAGCATGGTTTAAACGCTACTTAGAAAAGAATCCTCCAGTGAATGAAAATATGATCAAAGAAATGATGCGTCAAATGGGAAGAACACCTTCGCAAAAACAAGTGAACCAAATTTTAAATTCTATGAATCAATATAAATAAAAACGCGATATCATCGCGTTTTTTTTATTGTTTCTTTTTAAAAATATATTCTTTGCCTTGACCTAGCTTTTTCAAATTAGAGATATGTCTGTAAAATATTAAAACCGCAATTAAAAGAATAACAAGTGACTCAAGTGCATATGTTTCCAAACTTTTATTTGTAAGACCTGCAAAAAACTTAGGAAACAAACTATATAAAACAGGACGAATGATCATGAGTAGTAGTGTGATTCCAGCTGCGGATAATGATGCAATCGATACAATTCGATTTTTTAAAAATATCGAAACAAACGTGATGATTGCAGCAAGCGCGATGAGTGGTTCAATAAATAAGATGACACCTGCTGATGTTGCCATCGCTTTACCACCTTTGAATCCAATATAAATAGGATACACATGACCAATGACAGCAACAAAGCCATATAAAATCTCAGTATTAAATACGCCCAAAATATAAAATTGCTCCCATTTAAATACCCATAGTAGCCCCATAACAAAGCCACCTTTTAAAAAGTCAAAGATAAATGCCCATATTCCAATTTTAAACCCTAAGACTCGAACCGCATTGGTCGCGCCAGTATTTCCTGATCCATGTTCACGTATGTCGATCCCTTTAAATACCTTACCTAAAATAAGACCTGTAGGAATTGACCCTAAAATATATGATAATAAAACAAGTAAAATGATATAGATAATTTGCATGATAAGTACCCCGACTAATATTATAACACAACTCAAAAAAAATAATGAAACACGATTATTCATTAATAAATCGCATTATTATTCATTTTTTGATATAATTAAATAGATAAATCTAGGAGAAACATATGCAACAGTACGATGAATCATCCATTCAAATATTAGAAGGTTTAAAAGCAGTTCGAAAAAGACCAGGTATGTACATTGGTTCAACCGATGGACGTGGGTTACATCATTTAGTATGGGAAATCATGGATAATGCCATTGATGAAGCCTTATCAGGTCACGGAAAACAAATTAAACTCACCATAAAACAAGATAACTCGATTATGATTGAAGATCATGGTCGAGGCATTCCTTACAAAATGCACGCTTCTGGAAAACCAACAACAGAAGTTATTTTTATGACACTACATGCTGGTGGAAAATTTTCTGAATCCGGTGGTTATAAAGTTTCAGGAGGTTTGCACGGCGTTGGATCGTCAGTTGTGAATGCACTTTCTCAATATTTAGACTTAACGATTTATCGTGATGGTGGCATATGGCATCAACGTTTTGAAGAGGGTGGTACAAAAGTATCCTCACTTGAAAATTTAGGAAATACCAAAAAAACAGGAACAACCATTACTTTTAAACCTGATCCTGCCATTTTTTCTACAACTTTATTTTCTTTTGATCTAATTAAAGAACGTATGCGTGAAACAGCCTTTTTAATTAAAGGACTTGAAATGGTCGCTGTTGATGAAAGAAATCAACAAAAAGAAGTCTTTTTATATGAAGAGGGTATTAAAGCGTTTATTCATTTTGTCAATGGTGATGAAAAAGGTTTACATGAGACCATATATTTTGAAGGCACACATACACCGCCTAAAAAACAGCATGGTATCGAAGTAGAGATAGCAATGCAATTTACAAGTAACTATAACGAACAACTTTTTTCATTCGTCAATAACGTAAGAACCAAAGATGGTGGAACGCACGAAAGTGGATTTCGTACTGCTTTAACGAGAGCACTTAATGATTATGCAAGAAAATATCAACTTATCAAAGAAAAAGATTCTAATTTAGAAGGGACGGATATTAGAGAAGGACTAACAACTGTCATCTCTTTACGTGTTCCAGAAGATTTATTAGAATTTGAAGGACAAACTAAAGGTAAACTTGGTTCAGCTGATGCAAGAACTGCAACAGATAATGTCGTATATGAACACATCACGACCTATTTAGAAGAAAATAAAACTGTTGCTTATACCATCATCGATCGTGCACAATTTGCTCAAAAAGCAAGAGAAGCTGCTAGAAAAGCAAGAGATGAAGCACGTACAGGAAAAATAAAAAGTAAAAAAGATATTTCTTTGTCAGGTAAATTATCACCAGCACAATCAAAAGATAAAACCATTAATGAGTTATTTTTAGTGGAAGGTGACTCTGCTGGAGGATCTGCAAAACAAGGAAGAAATAGACGTTTCCAAGCGATTTTACCACTTCGCGGTAAGGTCATCAATACCGAAAAAGCAACATTAGATTCAGTACTCAAAAATGAAGAGATTGGTACCATCATTCATACGATTGGTGCAGATTTCGGTGTTAATTTTAATGTTGATCAATGTCAATACCACAAAGTCATTATCATGACCGATGCTGACACGGATGGTGCGCATATTCAAGTATTACTCATGACTTTTTTCTTTAGATTTATGCGACCATTGATTGAGCATGGCAAGTTATTTATTGCACAACCACCATTTTATAAACTCACTAAAAAAGGAGTAAAATCAAAATCAGTCATTTATGCTTGGAGTGATGAAGAACTAAAAGCGTATTTACGAAAAGGTCAATACTCAATTCAACGTTTTAAAGGACTTGGAGAAATGAATGCTGATCAACTTTGGGATACAACCATGAATCC
>JAQCDH010000086.1 GCA_027620815.1 Bacillota bacterium
ATGCTGGTAATTGAGTAATTAAGTTAGTATCAACATCTTCTAACCAATTACGGTAAAGAGGTAAGTTATACTGAGTCGATGTCAATATAGTCTCACTTGCCAGTAACGTTGAAGTATCAACGATATCATCTAATTTTTGTCTCTGAAAAAAAGATAAAACAACAAAAAGGACCAACATCAAAATGATTGAAGATCCAACGATTTTTTTCACAGATAAAAATTGAAACCATATTTTTAAACGATTTTTCAATATATCACCTCATAAAAGTGAACCAAGAGGGAGAATAATTTCTCCCTCTTGATTAACAATAGTATATATTATTCAACAGGTTGTCCTAAGTTTTTTAATGCAGTTTGAACAATTTCATTTATTTTGTCTTCCCATTCACTAGCCCAAGTCGGTACGGATGCTGCTCCTGCAGTAACAAGTGCATTAAAGTTAAATGGGTTTTCTGGATCATTTGCCCAGGACCAGAAATCTTTATATCCTGGTAACCATTTATCTAAGTCAGGTTTTGAATTTTCAATATTATCTAAAATATAATCAACACCTTCGATACCATCGACAAAATCATTTATTCTCTCCCAAACCTCAGGATAATCAGCAACTGGAAAACGATCAAGATATGTCGGCATCTCACCATTTGCTTCAAGAAGTGAGTTGTTTTCTTCTAAGATGTCTAGTCTTGCATCAAACCCAGCTTTTCCAAAACTCATCCATTTCGCTAGTAAGAATGCTTCTTCAGGGAAATCTGTTTCAGCAGAAACTGCTAAATAATCTAGAATCGTTGGTGGAAAGAATCCAGCAGAACCTTGTGGATAAGGCCAAAATCCTAAATCAATACCATTTTTAGCTGCATCATTTAAGACCCAAAATTGCCAAGAACCTTCGATATCCATTGCAACTGTACCATTTTGTATGTGATAAACTACCAAATCCGGATTTGCTTCAATGAAATCTGCATCAAAACGTGTGGTTGTTCCATCAGTCAAAGCATGTAATTCAATTTTTTCAGTCATTGCTGCTTTCCAGCTATCAGATGTTGAGTAATTGAATTGTGTACCATCAAACGTATCATAACCAACAGATGCATCATCCATCATTGGCCAAACTTGTTGAAAGTCTGGTGAACCATACCATGTGTCAAGTCCTAAATTGTATCCACCCACATAATTATCTGGATCAAATTCTTTAATTGCAGATGCAATATTAACAAATTCTTCAAATGTCCAATCTTTCACTGGATACCCATCATTATCAATTCGATATTGCCCAGGAACAGTTGTTAAGTTTGCATCCTCAAAAATATTTAAATTGATCATAATTCCTTTTAAAAATTGGAAAGATGGAATAGCAAATCTTTTACCTTCATAAACACCAGTCGCTGCAATGTTATCATAGACAAGTGCTGCATCAGAATCAGCATCCCAATATTGTGCAACATCAAGTGTTAAACCTGCGTTGACGACAGTAGGTACGTTATCTGTTGCAAAAACGTCTGGTAATAATCCAGCTTGCGCTGCAGTCACTAGGTTACCAGTAAATGCATCACCAGATCCCGTAATATCCGTTCTTAAAATAACACGAATATCTGGGTACTCTACCATGAATGCATCAATGAGTTGTTGGCTAAGTTCTTGATTCGCCCAGTCAGCGTAAGTTAACTCAATTTGTTGAGTGCCACCGCCGCCACCATCACCAGTTTCACCACATGCGACAAGTGTCGCAGTAAGTAATAGTATAAATAGTAGTGTTATTATTTTTTTCATCATTACCCCTTAAACTGTGTGTGTTCCTAAATATGAATATGTATTTTGTGGATAAACCAACCATTGTGTTGGATCCCATGTTGTGACCCCTGATGTAATTCCTGGTTTTCTAACAAGTGTAAACTCATTAGTAAATCCATCACCAACAGCCCATTTAGAACCTGGATCTTCTCCAATTACACCAAATACATCGATAATTGTACCATTTTTAGTGACAGATAATGCGTCATCTCCATTGAAGAATACGACAGCATCAGCATCGCCAAATGCTTGAACTTCATCATATGTTCCTGTTCCTGCAAAAGAATCAGTAACAATTACAAATGTTTCTCCTGCTCCTAATGTTACCCCTGTTAAATCAAATGATTTTGAAGGCGTTGCAGAACCGTTTGAATAGATATGTACCATATATCCAGTTAAATCTAAAGCAGCACCAGTTGGGTTGTAAAGTTCTATTGCTTTGTTGTTAGATGAACCTTCCACATATTCAGAGATAAATAAATCTGGTTCTGGTTGTGTGTTTACAACATGTAATACAACATCATCAAGTGTCACTTTACCAACAGCGCCACCGAATAAGAATTCAATTCTTGATTCAACATCATCACCTGTGTAGAAGAAAGGAATTTCAAATGTTTGTGCTTCTGTTGTTAAGTTGATTTCAACTGCTGTTAATCCTGGATTGAATGCTACTAAAATAGAGCGTTCAACACTTGCAAAAGCGGTAAATGTCAACATATACATTGTATCTTTTTCTAGACTAATACCTTTTTGTTTCAACATATAGTGCCATACTTGACCTGCAACATTGGTGACATCAATTTCAAATTTACCTTCTGTCACGCCATATGTTGCAGCAGCACCTGACCAACTACCGTTATACACATACCAGAAACCTGGCTCAGTGATATCTGCATATTCAGCATTTTGTGCTTCACCAGGTAATTCTGCTGGTGTTGTTGCAAATGCACCATCAACAAACTCACCAGAGTCAGTAAATGTTAACAATCCTGGGTAAACTCTCTCATATAACATCACATCATCAAGTGTCACTTTACCAACAGCGCCACCGAATAAGAATTCAATTCTTGATTCTAAAGTATCACCTGTATAGTAAAATGAAATTTCGTATGTTTTTGCTTCTGTTGTTAAGTTAATAACTTCTGCAGCTAAACCTGGATTAAATGCTACTGAAATTGGACGATCAACACTTGCAGATGCAGTAAATGATAATGTATAAAGTGTATTATTAACTAGCTCAATACCTTTTTGTTTCAACATATAGTGCCATACTTGACCTGCAACATTGGTGACATCAATTTCAAATTT
>JAQCDH010000087.1 GCA_027620815.1 Bacillota bacterium
CAAGAAAAATGGTATACAATATAAAAAAACAAAGAAGGTCGCTATGTTTAAATTACCAAGTTTTTCAAAGCTTGAAAGAAGTTGGATCTTATACGATATCGCTAATTCTGCATACATATTAACCATTATTACCGTTTTATTTCCTATTTATTATCAAACGATTGCAGCCAATATTGACAACAGAACTCAAATATTTGCTTTTGTAACTGCAGGTATTGCATTAACAGATGCAATTTTAGCCCCGATTATTGGGTCTCTATCTGATTATAGGGGAAATAAGAAGAAGTTTTTTAAAATCTTTTTGACGTTAGGTATTTTAGGTGGATTATTCCTTGCAATTCCTGGATTGAGTCCTCTTGCATTGATTGTTGTTTTTATTATCTCATCGATTGGATATAACATGTCTAATGTCGTCTATGATGCCTTTTTAGTTGATGTTACAGATGAATCACGTATGGATAAGGTTTCTTCAGCGGGATATGCTTGGGGCTACATTGGTTCAATGATTCCTTTTGCAATTGCAATTTTACCGTATGCGTTAGTAACTTTAGGCTTTTTAAATGAGAGCTTTGAACAATTATCAGTAAGTTTTGCATTTATTGTTGCAATTATTTGGTGGTATGTTTTCTCACAACCGATATTAAAAGATGTTAAACAAGTCTATGAAATAGAACATGAGGAGAAACCAGTTTTAAGAAGTTATCAACGTCTTTTTAGAACATTTAAAGATATTAAGAAATATAAGATGATATTCTTATTTATGATTGCTTATTTATTTTATATTGATGTCGTTAATACAGTGATTCGTCTTGCAACAACGTTAGGTTCTGATTTAGGTGTTGGTGTGACCACATTACTTGGTGTGGTTGTATTAGTTCAAGTCGTTGCATTCCCATCAGCAATTATTTATGGAAAACTCGCTTCTAAATATGGTGGCAAGATCATGATTTTATGGGGTATCTTAGTATATGCGATAACTATCGGTATTACGTATTTCATATCAGAAGAAACAACGTATTTAATGTGGATTGTTGGGTTACTTGTGGGGACGGCTCAAGGTGGCATTCAATCGATTTCAAGAAGCTATTTTGCAAAAATGTTACCTACTGAAAAATCAAATGAATTCTTTGGATTCTTTAGTGTCTTTGGAAAATTTAGTGGAATCATCAGTCCGTTCTTATTAGGACTTGTAATTAACTCATGGGGAACTAATCAAGCAGTGCTTATATTATATGGGCCACTTGCAATTGGAACACTGTTATTTTTCTTTGTCAATCCAAATAAAAGTTTAGCAAAATAATAACATTTCATAAAAACAAATAGACATCCATGACAATGGATGTTTTTTTGTTATAATAAGTGTATATGATTATGAACTACTATGAAAAAAACCCAATGACATCTTTGATTATTTTAATTAATGCAATGATGGCAGTTGTTGTTTTAACAACAGGTGGGTTTAGTGATTTAATCAATTTAATTGAGTGGGGTGCTTTATATCCACCGTTTATTACATTTAATAACGAGTGGTACAGGTTACTAACGGCAATGTTTTTACATGGATCGTTACTTCATGTCTTTTTTAACATGTATGTTTTATTTTATTTAGGTGCACTCCTTGAACGTATTTTAGGAAAATGGTTGTTTTTATTATTTTATTTAGGAACAGGATTACTTGCAAGTTTTGCAGTATATGCACTAGGTGATCCTAATGTTGTAACAGTTGGGGCATCTGGTGCCATCTTTGGTATCATCGGGACCTTATTTATCATGACCTATTTAAAACCATATTACTTTAATCCTTATTTTATAAGATCGATTCGAAGTTTAACGTTTATTAATGTGGCATTAACATTTATCATTCCTCAAGTGAGTTTTTATGGTCATATTGGTGGATTATTATCAGGGTTTTTACTTTACTTTATATTGGTTAAACCAAGATTACAATCATAAAAAAACATCTACACAAGTAGATGTTTTTTTTATTTAACTTTCATCATGAAATCTTTAAATGCTTGATTTTTAGGATGATCTAAAATATCAGGTGTCCCGTGTTCAGCGATGTTTCCTTCGTGCATGAAAATCACATAATCAGCAAAGTCTCTAACAAAGCTTAAGACGTGGGTCACAAAGACAAAGTTCTTTCCTAAAACCCTTAATTCTTGAACCGCAGATAACACTTCAAATGTTAAAATCGGATCTAAAGAAGCAGTAGGTTCATCCATGAAAATGGTAAAAGGATCAACCGATAATGCTCTAGCGATCGATGCACGTTGTGCTTGACCACCTGAAACATTTTTTGGTTTTTTATACACTTGATCTTCTAGATGAAGTAATGATAAATATTTATGTGCCGTTTCTTTTGCTGTCAGTTTATCAACGCCTCTAGTTTTTTCTAAAACGAGCGTGATATTTTCTTCTAAAGATAAATGAGGAAATAAATTATGATGTTGGAAAATAAAACCAATGTGTTTTTTATATACAGGATCTAATACATTTTGACCGTCAATATAAATATCACCTGACGTTGGTCTTTCTAATCCAGACATTAATCTAAGTAACGTGGATTTACCAGATCCTGAGATACCAATGATTGCGACTGATTTATAACCCTCTAAGATAAATGAAATGTCATGTAAGACATCAACATCATAGGTGTGTGTGATGTTTTTAATGTTAATGTTCATAAACTCCATTTCCTTTCAATGAGTTTGGTCAGTTGTGAAAGTGGAATGGTAATAAGTAAATAAAGTGCCCACATCAGTAAATAACCTTCAACAAACGCAAATGTTTTAGATTGTGCAATGACAATTGAGTAATAAAGCTCATTAAACGATAACACATATAATAATGCACTCCCTTTGATAATTAAAGAAAAATTATTCATGAGTGGTGGCATTAAAATACGAATGACTTGAGGAATAATAATATAACGATACCGTTGATAGGCAGTGAATCCAAATAAATCCATCGCCATATATTGATCATTCCCTACAGAAGAAAAAGCAGCTTGATAGACATTTTTCATATAAGGTGAAATATAAATAATCAGACCAATTAACCCTGTGATATTTCTACTGTATATG
>JAQCDH010000088.1 GCA_027620815.1 Bacillota bacterium
TGAATATTATTGTTTAGTAACATTCGCAGCTTGTGGGCCACGTTCGCCATCTTTAACATCAAATTCTACTTGGTCACCTTCTTGAAGTGATTTGTAACCTTCAGACTGAATCGCTGAGAAGTGTACAAAAATGTCTTTGCCGTCTTCTGAAGAGATAAATCCATATCCCTTGTCAGAGTCAAACCATTTGACTGTGCCTTTCATGTAAATCTCCTTAATTTTTTCATGTGATTGTTCACACATAAGACATTATACATGAAACAACCATATAATACAATGTTTTTTAATTTTTATTCAAACTGACTTTGGAATAAGGAGGCATAAAAGCCATTTTGTTCAAGTAGAGAGCGGTGCGTACCAAGTTCAATCATTTTACCAAAATGAATGACCATGATTAAATCCGCATCTTGAATCGTTGATAATCTGTGTGCAATGACAAATGTTGTTTTATCTTTCATTAAAGCTTTCATGCTCTGATGAATTTTCATTTCGGTTTCGGTATCAACATTTGAGGTCGCTTCATCAAAAATAAGCATCTTTGATTCAGATAACATTGCACGTGCAATCACAATGAGTTGTTTTTGACCTTTAGAAATGCTTGTTCCATCGTTTTTTAAGATGGTATCATAACCATCTTCAAGTGAATCAATATAATCGTGAATATGGGCTGCTTTAGCGACGTTGATGACATCTTCTCTAGAAATATTACCATTGCCATATGCAATATTATCATGAATGGTGCCATAAAAGGTCCACGAATCTTGTAGTATCATTGAAAAAGCTTTTCTTAAACTATCTCTTGTATAAGATAATACTGGTTTTTGATCCACTGCAATACCACCGACTTGAGGATCATAAAAACGCATCAATAAATTCACTAATGTTGTTTTTCCTGATCCTGTTGGACCAACAATCGCAACGACTTTTCCTTGAGGTGCTTCCACATTGATATTTTCTAAGACGGTTGTTTGACCATCATAAGAAAATTGGATGTCTTGAAGTTTAATATCCCCACCTAAATAATCATAATCTTTCGCGTCTTCTAAATCTTTCACTTCTTCTTCGCTATCAAGGACTTGAAAAACACGTTCTGCTGCGGCAAGCGCACTTTGGATTTCTGCAAATAACCCTGATAGTTGATTGATCGGTCCCGAGAAACGTCTTGAATACAGCGTAAAACTTGTAAGTATGGCAAGTGTCATCATATTTCTAACATATAAAATACCACCAAAGACACCGACAAGTGCCATTGATAAGTTTGAAATAAAACCAACACTTGGCATCACCGCTGTCGAGTAATATCCAGCTTGATAAGAGGATTCTGTGGTTTCTTCATTGATCACATCAAAATCATCTTTCACTTCTTTTTCAACAACATACGCTTGTATGGTTTGAATCCCTGTAATCATTTCTTCAGAGAATCCGTTGAGTTCACCCAATTTTTTATTTCTAATGCGGAACTTTTGTTTGACGACCTTGGAAAGGAATGTTGTGAGTAAAATTGTTAGAGGAATCGTAAAAGCAAAAATCAAAACAAGTAACGGTGCTGTTGCAATCATCACTGATAGTGAGACAATAATGGTTAAAAATGAAGTAAGTAAAACGATGACATCCCCTGCAATTGATTGATTAATGGTATCAATGTCATACGTCATTCTAGAGATGATATCTCCTGTTTGGTGAGTATCAAAATATTGAATAGGTAACCGGTTGAGTTTGTTAAAAACATCTTGACGCATTTGAAAAACAACAGATTTAGAGATATCAATCATCATGATCGATAACGCATAAAGTAAAACCGCACTTAAGACATAAAATACAATCATTAAAGAAGCATATAAAAACACATTCGTAAAATCAACCCCATCTTCCATCGCACCAATGGTTTGTCCTGTTAAATAAGGTCCAATGAGTGAAAAAGCGTTAGAAAAAAGTGTTAAAATCAGCGCAAGAATAAGTTTAAATTTATAGCGCATTAAATAATCCCAGAGTCTTTTATACACATAGGATTTATTTTGGACGCGGTTTTTACTAGTTTCTTTTGGAGGACTAAATTGCATCATCATATTGCAACACCTCCTAATTGATGTTTCACGATTGCTTGATAAGAGGCGTGTTTTTTAAGGAGTTCATCGTGCGTTCCCGCATCAATGATTTGACCTTGATCGATATACAAGATAAGATCGCAATGTTTAATCGATGCAATACGCTGAGCGATGATGACCATGGTTGTTTCTTGATAATTATCGTGTAAGGTTTTTCTTAATTTTTGATCGGTTTGATAATCAAGGGCACTTGACGCGTCATCTAAGATTAATAAATCTGGGTTTTTATAAAGTGCTCTTGCAATCAGTAAGCGTTGTTTTTGACCCCCAGAAATATTTGTACCAGATGTTGTAAGGATGGAATCTATTCCTTCTTCTTTATCAAAAACAAAGTTTGCCTGCGCGTGGTGAAGTGAGGTTTCAATGTCTTTTTGATCGTGATGTAGTGAGACATTAAAGGCAACGTCCTCATTAAATATCATATCTTGTTGTAAGACAGCACCAATTTGATCTCTCAAGGAATGAAGCGTATATGATTTAATATCTTTACCATAGATTTTAATGTCACCTTCATCTGCATCATAAAAACGAAGTAAGAGTTTAGCAATCGTTGATTTTCCTGAACCTGTTGCACCGATAATACCAAGTTTTTGACCTTTATAAATCTTAAAAGACATGTTTTTAATTTGCTTCGTTTTTTTAAGATATGAAAAGGAAACATTATTAAATTCAATATGTGGGTAATTGGAATCAACTTGATAAATATCTTGACCTTCTTGAACTTCGATGACTTGATTTAAAACATCTTCAATCCGCTCACTTGAAGCAGCTGCACGTGAGGATAAGACAAAAATTCTTGTAATCCCCATCATTGCATTTAAGATAATCGTAAAATAGGTCACAAATGCCATGATTGCCCCGATTTTTGTAAA
>JAQCDH010000089.1 GCA_027620815.1 Bacillota bacterium
TATATGCACCAATCACTAAAACAACAACAAGTCCAATATTCATGACAATGTTCATCATCGGATTGACACGTGCCATCACTTTATTTGCATAAAGTTCTGATTCATTTGATGTCTGATTAATATGTTGAAATTGTTCCATTTCATGATCATTCATTGAAAGTGCGCGAACCACTCTCGCACCTGTAATAAATTCTCTTAACTTACGAATGAGTTGATCCATTAAAAACTGGTTTTTTTTGTATAAAGGAATGCCTTTTTTTGACGCTTGATAAATAATAATTGAGACAAAAGGAAGCATCAAAACCATCACCAATGTTAAGACGGCATCAAAGGTAAAAGATAGTAAAATACCACCAATTAATAAAACAGGAGCACGAATGCCTAAGCGTTGAATAATCGCTGCTGCTCTGTAGATATTATAAGTATCAGTCGTCATTCTTGAAATTAATGACGGCTTAGAAAATGTATCAACATCATGGGCTGAAAGTCCCTCTATCGAAATAAATAAATCACTTCGTAATGTTTCAACTGCTTTTGAAGCAATATATTCAGAACTTCTGTTTGAAATCACATTTAATATCCAACCTAAAAAAGCAATGACTACCATGAATACACCGTTTAAATAAATAGGCATCAAAGAATCCTCTTCATTTAATGCTGGTATTTGGGTATCAATCATGTACGCAATTAGAAAAGGAATCATTAAGTCCGCGAGTGCGGCAATTGATTTTAATAAGAGGGCAAAAAACAGTTTAATTTTGTATGGTTTAAGTAAATTAAAAATGAACGTCATAGTTGTCAACTTTCTTGAATTATGTTATGATATTTTCGCTGCCCCTATAGTTTAATGGCAAAACGCAGCAATGGTAATGCTGAAATACAAGTTCGATTCTCGTTAGGGGCACCACTAAAGACTTAACGTCTTTTTTTATAGTTTGCACACTATCAGTTTGAAGATGCGTTTCGGGTATGACCAAAAAAGCATGGTATCATCGTTTTTTACATAATTAAAGTATAACAAATCCTCTTGATTTTTAAGTCTTAAATGCTTGATTTTATCATGATTACTTGATAGCCAAGCATGATAGTAATCGATTTCTAAATCATGATGATGTTGCATCAGTGTTTGCATGCATTTGAGCCATAGTTTTTCATCATTCAAAACATGTGATACATACAACATCTCTAATATAAGATGAGGTTCTGTTTTTATGAGAGAGATTTTTATTAATATGCCTTTCATTTCTTCGATGATGTCACTATCATGAATATATTCTTGATAAATGCCTTTTAAAACAAGCGACATGAGCATGTCATTCCTTTTTTGTTTTCTATCTAAATGTTTCCATTTTTGAATAAATTGGTCAAATAGAAAGGTTAAATCCGAGTCTTTATTTCCGTGAATCATTGCTTGTGAAATCAGTTGCATCTCAAATAAAATATTTCCAGACTTGATTTTATGATAGGCTTTCAAGTCTCCATACATCATTTGGTGCTGAATAAAAAAAGTTGGAACAATCACCCACGTAAAATATGCGGATACAAACGTGATATACATAGTCGCTGATAACTCAATTCCTAAAAAAAGCGCACCTAAAAAAAAGAGTACTGGTGATAAAAATGTTATAAGTGGCGCAATGAGTAATGACGCCTGATATCCTTTTTTAAGATGTAGATAGGCGTCCATATGCTCAATAGAGATGGACGTTGGAATGACGATGCCACCAAAAAGTCTTAACAATTTGATATTATAGATCACTCTTAAACGCGGTTTAAAAATGATCCCAAAGCCTAAAACAAAAATAGCGTTGACCTTGACTTTAAAAGCTAAAAACATTAAGAGATGACTCCATTCATGAATAAAAATCATCACCATTAAGATGATGACAATCAGACTGATATAACTCAGTAAATGGGCTTCATATGGCTTGATGACATTAAAAAAGATAAGTGTCATGTAGAAGACACTTAATAGAATGAAGGGTAAAATAAATTGTTTCAATAAAGCAAAGATCACTTTTTTATTCATCTATGGTTGACTCTCTTGACAAGGTGTTATTTATTTGTTAATATATACAAGCAAAAAGCTAATTTTGTGGGCGTCGTATAATGGTTATTACACGTGCTTGCCAAGCATGAAATGGGGGTTCGATTCTCCTCGCCCGCTCCATCAAATAACTTAAACTTGATATAATATATCAAGTTTTTATTATGAAAAACTTGAAATCAATACGATTTCAAATTCAAATACATTTGGTAATACGATTTGATCTCGCTATCATTAAATGGAAATTCATTTTTTTGAAGTTTTTCTTTAAGCATTTCCATATAATACATGATGATGTCATCTACTTCTTGAGGATATGACATTTTTATTTTATGATCTTCATATTCTTGACGATCAAGGACACGTATACGTTTTGATGGATACATTTTAATATCCAAATCATAATCAATGTATTTAATACCTTCTTCATCATAGACATATGGACTTGCTAAATTGCAGTAGTAATGAATCCCGTCGTCTTTAAGCATCGCGATGATATTAAACCAATAGTCATCAAAAAACACACATATCGCTGGTTCTTTAGAGTGCCATGTTCGACCATCAGACTCAATGACTTTCGTACGGTCATTGGCAGTGAGGACATAATTGTTGTTGGCTTCTAAAACAACGGATTTTTTCCAAATACGATGGATATGTTTATTATGTTTATAACTTTGGATGACGACATGCATGCCTTTTGATAATTTCATCATTCACCTTTGGTGTCATTATATCAAAATACAAACTTATTATGACACATGTTGCATGACATGAATGAGAACCCCAGCAGGATCAAGTAAGTGAAAAGTCGTTCCGTAATCAACTTCTTGAATCGGTTTAAATTGAATCTTGGGATAATCTTTTTTTATTTTTTTTATATTCTCATAAAATTGTTGGATGTCCTCAA
>JAQCDH010000012.1 GCA_027620815.1 Bacillota bacterium
AAGCGGCACGCGAGCTGGGTTCAGAACGTCGTGAGACAGTTCGGTCTCTATCCGTCGTGGGCGTTGGAAATTTGAAGGGAGCTGCCCCTAGTATGAGAAGACCGGGGTGGACATACCAATGGTGTACCAGTTGGCCTGCCAAGGCCACAGCTGGGTAGCTATGTATGGAATGGATAAACGCTGAAAGCATCTAAGCGTGAAGCCAACCTTAAGATGAGATTTCCCAATTAGATCCCTTGTAGACCACAAGGTTGATAGGCTGGGTGTGGAAGAATGGTGACATTTGAAGCTGACCAGTACTAATAGATCGATCGACTTAATTTATAGACAGAATATATCTAGTTTTGAGAGATGTCTGGTGACGATGGCGAAGTGGACACACCTGTTCCCATTCCGAACACAGAAGTTAAGCACTTCAGCGCTGAAAATAGTTCTAAGGAGCGAAGATAAGACGTTGCCAGGCAAATCTTTATTTTTTTTTAATTCAACACCAGTCGTGCCTACATAGCTCAGTTGGTTAGAGCACTTGACTGTTAATCAAGGGGTCCTAGGTTCGAGTCCTAGTGTGGGCGCCATTTGACTAAAAAAAAAGACAACCTTTCGGTTGTCTTATTTTTTTTGTCTTAATAGTCGTAAACTATTTAATATAACGAGTATCGTAGATCCTTCATGTCCAATCACACCGAGTGGTAAAGCAAGTTCAAAGAAAACATTTGAAATAAATAATAAGATAATGACACTTAATGCGAATGTAATATTTTGAGTGGTAATCATTTTCATTTTTTTAGAAAGTCTAAATAAATAAGGAATAGATGATAAATCATCATTCATAATAATCATATCTGCAGTTTCAAGTGAGACATCAGTGCCTGTTCCCATCGCGATACCTAAATTCGCTTGAGTAAGGGCTGGCGCGTCATTAAGGCCATCACCAACCATGAGTACGTTTTTATGATGTTGGTTTTGTTTAATAATATCGAGTTTATCTTTAGGAAAGCAATTGGTGATATAACGTTTAATACCAACTGTATTGGCAATGTTATGCGCAGTTTCACTTTGATCTCCTGTGAGCATTAACGTATCAATGCCACGAAGATTTAAGTAATCAATCATATCGACCGCTTGTTTTCTTATTGTATCTTTTAATGAAATAAAGGCAACTTGATGATCATCAACATGAATCCATACAATGGTTTGACCTTGTTTTTGAAGATATTCTGCCCGTTTTTCTAAATAAGGATCCGCTTGAGATTCAAATCTTCCAATTTGATATAACTTGTTTTCATAGGTTGCCTCTAAGCCTCTACCAGGAATTTCATTGGTTTCTAAATCAAGTGAAGAAGTGATATAAAAATGATCAACAATGGCTTTAGCAAGAGGATGTGTGGATTGTTTTTCCATGTTTGCAATGATAGAAGTTAAAGGATATAGAGGGTAATCAATGGCTGAAACGACATTTTGAACTTCTGGTTTTCCGGTTGTAATCGTTCCTGTTTTATCAAAAATCACAAGATCAATAGTATTTAAGGTCTCTAAATATTTTCCACTTTTAATTAAGATGTTCATTTTAGCAGCGGATGAAAGTGATGCGAGCATCGCTGGACTAATGGAGGCAACTAAGGCACAAGGACTTCCAACAACAAGGATCACGATGCCTTTATAAAAAGATGTTTGTTGATCATAAATCCCAAATATTGGCGGTAAAATCATCATGGCGACCGCCATTCCAATCACAACATAAACATACCACATTTCAAATTTGTCAAGTTTGGTTTGAGATGGACTTTTTTCTTCTTGCGCTTTTTCTACTAAATCTAACATTTGCTGCATCACTGAAGCACTTGGATCTTTGGTGGTTTCAACAACGATTTGAGCTTCTAAATTAATGGATCCTGCATAGACTTGATCTTTGATGAATACTTGTCTAGGCATTGATTCGCCTGTAATGGCTTGTTGGTCAAGGGAAGTAATCCCTTTAATAATCATCCCATCAACTGGTACTTGCTCACCGACCCTCACAACCACTAAATCACCAACAACAATCGTATCAATCGCGACTTCAGTAATGGTATCTCCATCAAGTTTATTCGCTGTTTTTGGTGCTAATTTCAATAGTGCGGTTAAGTTTTTTTCACTTTGTTGCGTTGCATAAGATTCTAAAACACCAGAGACTGCAAAAATAAAAATAAGTATCGCACCTTCAAAAAATTCTCCAACAATAAAGGCACCAATGGCAGCTAAAATCATTAAGATTTCTACATTTAAGCTTTTATTTTCAATGGTCGCAATGATACCTTCTTTAGCTTTTGCAAACCCACCGATTAAAAAGGCAAATCCATATAATAATTCTACTAAGTTGCTTTCACGTGGTGATAAATCTAAAATATAGGCAATGATGATAAGGATGGTTGCGATGACTACTGCAATCGCTTCAAATAAGACATTCAGTTTTTTCATGATGAGTCCTTTCATTATCTATTATATCAATGATTAGAAGATATCTCATGACTTTTTTGGATTATGTAAAAAAAGTATCAAGAGATATTAAAGTTTTGGTATAATGAACTCGAGGTGAAACGATGCTTTATACATATCAAAAAGATGAACTTTTTGTCTTAAAAGAAGACGGAAATTATTTAGTTCATGCTACATTTCCAATTTATGATGAAGGCGTTGTGAATATCGATCATACATTTGTTGATCCTTCTTTACGTGGCCAAGGGGTTGCATCAGAGATGATGCACGCCGTGATGAAGTATTTAAAAGAAAATCATATACGCGTTGTTGCAACGTGTCCATATGCAGTAGTGTGGTTAAAAAAACACAAAGAATATAATGATATGGTAAGACTAGATCTTATGGAGCATTTAGGCGAGGAATGTAAAATATGAACCCGTTATTGATTTTGGTTGCAGGTGGTTCTGCTTCCGGTAAAAGTACAGTTGTCTCTGAAATTGTTTCTAAAGCAGGATTAGAAGATGTCTTAATTATTAGACACGATGATTACTATAAAGACCAGAGCAACATCCCTTTTGAAAAACGATTAGATATCAATTATGACCATCCAGATTCACTTGATAGTGACTTACTTCAACAACATTTAAATCATTTATTAAAGGGCCAAACCATTGAAAAACCACTCTATGATTTTGTATCCTATACAAGAAAAAAAGAAACAGAAGTTGTTTCATCTAAAAAAGTCATTATTGTTGAAGGTATTTTAATTTTAAACGACACAAATATTAGAAATCTATCGCATTTAAATGTGTATGTCGAACTCGATGATGATACACGCTTTATTAGACGTATGATGCGTGATTTAAATGAGCGTGGACGTTCGATTGAGTCCATTGTTGCTCACTATCAAAATACGGTTAAACCGATGTTTTATAAATTTGTAAAACCTTCTAAAAGACATGCACATGTCATTATTCCTAATGATGATAAACATGATATCGGAGTTGATTTAATTGCAAGTAAAATTAAATCAGTATTATTAGAATCATGAAAACAGTTTTTGTTTTTGCGATGCAAGATGAACGTGCATCCGTAACGAGTCGTCAAGAAGAAGTCGTATACGATGACAATGTTTATTATTTAAAGACGGGTATTGGTAAAGTGAATGCCGCCTCATCACTGACAAAGTTTTTAGAAAACCATGACATCGACCAAATCATTAATATTGGACTTGCTGGAAGTGTTTCTAATCATGATGTCTTAGATGTTGTGATTATTAAACAAGCGTATTTTCATGATGTGGATGCGACACTTTTTGGATATCCTAAATATCAAGTTCCAGGGATGCCACTTACTTATGAAAGTGATCCACAACTTTTAGAAACCTGCAAAAAAATCTCATTTCAATCTATAGATACCCTATATACAGGCGATCAATTTATTACTCAAAAAATGCCTTTTGAAGGTGTGGTTGATATGGAAGGTGCTTCACTATATCAAGTCGCTTATTTTTACCATAAACCGATTGTAAGTATCAAAGTTGTAAGTGATGTCATAGGAAAAAAATCCTATCAATCTTTTGAAATGAATCAAGGGAGTGAAAGAATTGCTAACATCGTCAAACAACTCAAGGAGGTCTTATGAAAAAGATATTACTCGTATTATCGCATGATGTAGAAGATGTTGAAGCACTTGGAACACGTGCACTACTAAGACGCGCTGGACTAGATGTGATTACAGCAACGTTTCAACGGTCATTATCTATTACAACCGCATTTGGACTTAAAGTAGAGGTGGATGCTCACGTTGAAGATTTGGAGTTGAATAGTTTTGATATGCTATTAATTCCTGGTGGAAAATATGTGAAAGAAACCATTGATTTACATGATAAGATGCAAGTACTCGCAAAAGCATTTGACGCATTAGATAAACCGATTGCTGCGATATGTGCGGGTCCTAGATTTTTAGGACGTGCTGGCATCTTAGATGGTAAAATGTATACAGCTTTTCCTGGATCTGAAGTGGATATGCCAAACGGAAAATCATATTTAAAAGAGAAAAAAGCATATCGTGACAATCATATTATTACCGGTCGTAGTGCTGGGTCTATTTATGAATTTGTTTATGAAATCGTTTCTTATTTATTAAGTGAAGAACACGCAAAAGCACTTTTCAAGCAAATTGAATATTAATACACATTTTAAGCGATTTAAAGGCATGTTTTTGTTGACAAAAAAGAATTATTAGGTATAATAATACATGCGCTATAATGATGGCCCGTTGGAGAAACGGTTAACTCACATGCCTTTCACGCATGCATTCACGGGTTCGAATCCCGTACGGGTCACCACTATTTGTACCCATAGCTCAGCTGGATAGAGCGTTTGACTACGGATCAAAAGGTCGGGGGTTCGAATCCTCTTGGGTACGCCATTATTAACGGGAAGTAGCTTAGCTTGGTAGAGCGCCTGGTTTGGGACCAGGAGGTCGCAGGTTCAAATCCTGTCTTCCCGACCACTTACATTTTCTTGCGGGTGTAGTTAAATGGTAGAACCACAGCCTTCCAAGCTGTTGACGTGGGTTCGATTCCCATCACCCGCTCCATTCAATGATCTTAAGTTTAATACAATTGTATTAAACTTTTTTTATTATTCAAATGTTATAATGAATTTATTAAGGAAAATAAAATAATGTTTAATTTGACTACTAAAGACATTCAATCAATTTGGGAAGCATATTTCAATGATGAGTCAAAATTCATATTTGTATACCCTTCAAAAAGAAAAAAACAATGGGCCATTTTGTATATGATCGCTAAAGATTTTAACATGCATCAAACCTACTCTGAAAAAGAAGTGGATGCCATATTAAAAGCGTATCATGAAGATCATGTAAGACTTAGAAGAGATTTGATTGATTTTAGATTTTTTATAAGAACAAAAGATGGTTCAATCTATTAAAAACAAGCAGTAAGCCTTTAAATTTTACTTATTAAGGTGTATAATAGTCATGGTTTGGAGGCTATCATGAAAAGAAAAACAAAAATTGTATGTACATTAGGACCCTCTGTTGATAATAGAGAGATGATTGGTAAACTGATAGATGCCGGTATGAATGTCGCGCGTCTTAATTTTTCGCATGCGAATCACGAAGAACACAAAAATCGTATTCAGATGGTTCGTGAGATTGCGAAAGAAAAAGGGCGTATCGTAGGGATACTTGCTGATACAAAAGGTCCTGAAATAAGAACAGGAAAATTTGAAAATGATGTTGTCACGTTTAAAAAAGGTGATATCGTGGATGTCGTTTCAGAAAATATTGTTGGAACCAAACAATCCTTTCATGTGGATAGTCAAGAACTATTTGAAGACATCGAAGTTGGACAATATATTTTAATTGATGACGGTAAAATGCGTCTTGATATATTAGAAAAAAAACCAGGTGTTTTAACTTGCAAAGTATTTAATAACGGAGTCATTAAAACTAAAAAAGGTGTAAATGTCCCTAATGTTAAACTCTCCATGCCATTTGTATCACAAAAAGATAGAGAAGATATTATTTTTTGTGCACAAGAAGGCGTTGATATGTTTGCATTATCTTTTGTAAGACGTAAAGAAGATGTCTTAGAAGTGAAAGAGATTTTAACTTCTGTTGGTAAACCGAATATTGAAATCATTGCAAAAATTGAAAACCAAGAAGGTGTTGATAATTTAGATGATATATTATCAGTCGCTGATGGTGTGATGGTTGCAAGAGGAGATTTAGGTGTTGAAGTTTCAACACAACTCGTTCCTATTTATCAAAAGAAAATCATTACACGTGCCAATGAAATTGGTAAACCCGTCATTACAGCAACACATATGTTAGAATCCATGATGTTTAATCCAAGACCAACGAGAGCTGAAGCGAGTGACGTTGCCAATGCAATATTAGATGGATCAGATGCCATTATGCTATCTGGTGAATCTGCAGCTGGAGATTATCCAATTGAAGCAGTTCTTACCATGGACACGATTGCAAAAGCGATTGAAGAAACCATTAATTTCCAAACAAGACTCAATAAAATGTCTGCATTTGCAAGTCAAACCGTTTCTGATGCGATTGGGGTTGCCGTTGCTCAAACAGCATTAACCTTACCGAAAGCAGAAGTTATTATGGCATTTACTGAAACAGGTGGTACAGCAAAACGTTTATGTAAATTTAAACCTTCAGTGCCAATCATTGCTATTACAAATAGTGAAGAAACTGCAAGAAAACTCACCTACTATTTTGGAGTCCATGCAGCCATCCGTAAAAATGTGACAGACATTAATGCCTATGATAAAGTTGCAACCGATGTTGCACTTGATTATGGTTTTGAAGTAGGGACAACCATCATTATTACATCAGGTTGGGCTCAACAACATGGTACCACCAATACACTGAGAATTATTGATGTAGAAAAGCGATAAAAAGACGTTTCATACGTCTTTTTTTTATGTTTTTATGCTATAATTCTTAAGTGAATATGAACAAAATAAAACACTTATTTGGGTCAAAAGAATTTTATAAAAAAGTAGGATTGATTGCGATTCCCATCGTACTTCAACAATTGATTATCGCTTCAGTCAATTTAGTCGATAATTTAATGGTTGGACAACTCGGTGAATCCTCAATTAACGCTGTGACGATCATCAATCAACTGAATTTTGTGGTGATGATTGTCACTTTTGGTGTGATGGGTGGTGCTGGTATTTTTACAGCTCAGTTTTTTGGTGCGAAAAAAGAAGAAGAATTAAAAATGTCATACCGATATAAAATGAGTGCTGCGATTTTAGTATCGACAACAGCATTTTTACTATTTTTTTTATTTGGAGAAACCATGATTGGATGGTTTTCTTCTAAAGATGAAACCATTTCACTTGGAATGGATTATTTACGTATTGTTCAATTTGGCGTGTTTCCGTTTATTGTGTCTCTCGCCATTACTACTACGTTTAGAGAAACGGGTACCACCAAACCGTTATTATATATTTCTTTATTTGCTTTACTACTAAATGCAGCCATTAATTATGTTCTTATTTTTGGTCACATAGGGTTTGAACCGATGGGTGTAAGAGGTGCAGCCATTGGTACAGTGATTGCAAGATATGTTGAAGTCTTTTTATTGTACGGGTTAATGATTGTGAGAAAAGCACCATTTTATGCAAAAATTTTCACTATTTTTAGCATTCCTAAACATCTTACGAAAAAAATTAGTTTAAAAGCGTTGCCTTTAACGATTAATGAAGTCTTTTGGTCTGTAGGACAAACGATGTTTATTTATGTCTTTAGTTTAAGAGGAGAAACTGCGCTTGCAGCGATGAATATTAATAATGCTGTCTCACAAATCGTTTTTGTTACGTTTTCAGGAATTGCAACGGCTGTTGCTGTGATGGTAGGAAATACGTTAGGTGAAAATAAATTAGAAGAAGCAGAAAGTAACGCGTATAAACTCATCATGGTTGCATTTTTATCTGCGGTTGTTGTTGGTGCAATCTTATTTGTCATGGCCCCATTTATTGTCGGATTATATGATATTTCAGATCAAACCTATGAATGGGCACTGATTACAACCAGATACAATAGTGTTCTTATATGGCTATATAGTGTCAATGTCGCGATTTATTTCACATTAAGAAGTGGTGGCGATATGCGATCAACGATTTATGCGGATTCAGGATTTACTTGGGTTGTGATGGTACCACTTGCTCTTGTTTTAGTGTATGTTACCGATTTAGAAGTCACCTGGTTATTTTTACTTGTTAAAGGAACTGAACTTCTTAAATTCTTTTATTTATTGCAATTACTTAAGAAAAAAAGATGGCTTCAAAACCTTACAAATGAAGCTGTTATATAAATATGTTATAATTTTAAAAGGGAGAATAGTATGCCAAATTTAAGTCAACTCAATCAACTTGCTGAACTTGCAGTATCAGTTGGTGTCAATGTTCAAAAAGATCAAATGGTGGTTGTTCGTGCACCGATTGAATCTAGTGATTTTGTAAGAAGAATCACAGAAGCAGCATATCAAAAAGGTGCATCTAAAGTGTTAGTATTATGGAGTGATGATGAAATATCAAAACTTCACTATACATACCAAAGCGAAGAAGTGCTTCAAGAAGTTCCAGAATATTTAAAAGCACAATATCAATATGCACTTGATCAAGGTGCGTGCTTTCTTTCAGTGTCTTCACCTAATCCTGGTATTTTTAAAGATGTTGATGGTAAAAAATTACAATTATCTGCACTCGCATCCTCGCGCGCGCTTAAGTTTTTTAGAGAATTTATGATGGGTAATAAAACGCAATGGTCCATTGTTGCAGCGTCTAATGAAGCATGGGCAAAACAAGTATTTCCAGAACTTGATCTAGAAGCTGGGATTGAAGCATTATGGGAACTCATTTTTCAAGCATCTCATGTCGATGGTGTCACACCTGTTCAAGAAGTTTGGGACAAGCATAATGCAAGACTTGCTGAACATGATGATTATTTAAATGGTCAAAATTTTTCGTCACTCAAATTTAAAAATAACTTAGGTACGAATATTGAAATTGGACTTGTTCCAGATCATATTTGGGTTGGTGGTGGAGAACACGCAACAACAGGTGTGTATTTTAATCCAAATATTCCAACCGAAGAAAATTTTACAATGCCTGATAAATACCGAGTGAATGGTAAAGTCGTTGCATCTAAACCACTCAATTATCAAGGAAAAATTATTAAAGATTTTTACTTTGTATTTAAAGATGGTCAAGTTGTTGAATATGATGCAAAAGAAGGCAAAGATGCACTTGATAATTTACTTGCAACTGATGAAGGCTCTAAGTATATTGGAGAAATCGCACTTGTCGAACACGATTCACCAATTTCTCAAATGAAACGTATTTTATTCTCAACACTATTTGATGAAAATGCATCATGCCATATCGCACTCGGTCGTGCGTATCCAATGAATATCAAAGGTGGTCTCACCTCAACCACAGAAGACCTTGTCAAACGTGGCTATAATGATTCTCAATCACATGTTGACTTTATGTTTGGGACAGAAGATTTATCTATTGTTGGTGTGAAACAAGATGGAAGTGAAGTTATTGTATTTAAGAACGGAGCGTACGCGTATTAATGTTTTTTGACACGTTGTTATTTTCTCTAAATGCGATAATACCAGTTATCTTATTAATTTTATTAGGATACTACTTAAAAAAGAGGGGTTTCATTGAAGAGTACTTGATTCGTAAAATGAATCAGTACATCTTCATAATTGCTCTTCCTTTATTGTTTTTTTATAATGTCTATCAAACAGAAACACTTAAAAATGTCGATTTAGGAATGTTATTTTTTAGTGCATCGGGTCTTGTTTTATTTGCGATAATTGGCTATGTTGTCTTGTTATTTGTCAAGATGCCACTCAATCAAAAAGGACCTGTTCATCAAAGTTTCACGAGAAGTAATTTTGCCATGATTGGTGTGTCTTTAGCAGCGTTTATTGGAACAAGGGAAACCAATGCTTTACTGTCATTATCGGCTGTTTTAATCATTCCGTTATCAAATTTTATTTCAATCATTGTTTTATCGATTTTTTATAAAGAAGAAAAAAGACATCTTGATTTCATGTACATTTTAAAAACGTTTTTTAAAAACCCACTTATCATCGGTGTTTTAACAGGGATTTTTTTCGTTGTTTTAAAGACTTATTTTGTGAGTGAAAATAACCAACCTATCATATTGATTGAAAGAGATGTCCCTTTTTTGTATAATATGTCGTTAAGTCAAACCGCAACGCCTATTGCACTTATTGCTCTAGGTGCACAATTTGAATTTAAGACACTTTCTAGTTCCAAAAAAGCAATTTTCACAAGTGTGTTATTTAGGAATTTTATCATTCCAATATCAATGGTAATATTGACGATTTTACTCATTCCAATCAATGAGGATTACCGGTTACTCATTCCTACGATGATTGCACTTTATGCATCACCCGTTGCAGTCTCTAGTGTCGTGATGGTTCAAAATTTAGGTGGGGATGAAGAAGTTGCTGGTCAACTCGTTGTTTGGACAACATTATTTTCTTCGGTGACGATTTTTGGATCGATTATGGTCCTTCGCATGCTTGGATATTTATAAAAAAAAGGAGAAGTCAATGCAAAACGAATTTACAAGAGAAAAATCACTCAACTTATGGAGTGGAATGTCTTTATTAGCTGGCATTATGATTGGATCAGGGATTTTCTTTTTAGGTGGCCAAATATTAGGTCGTATTGGAAATTCACTACCGTTATCATTACTTGCTTGGTTTGTTGGTGGGATTATTACTTTGTTTTCAGGATTATCTTATGCTGAACTTGGTTCTTTATTTCCTGAAAATGGCGGTTATTATCTATATTTAAAAGAGGCATATGGTAAAAAAGTTGCTTTTTTATCAGGAACCATGAATTTAGTACTCGCGTCATCAGGAAGTATCGCCTTACTTGCAGTCTTATTTTCTCAAGTCATGTCAAATATTTTTACAGGTCTTGTGGATTATATTAATGTTGTTGCTATCTTAGTGATTGTGTTATTAACTTTGATTAATTATCTAGGTCTTAAAGTTGGTGCCATTACGCAAGTGGTTTTCATGGTAGCCAAACTCATTCCGATTGTGATGATCATTGTCATGGGAGTCTTGACAGGTGATCAAGCGATTGTTACAACAAACACATTATCAAGTTTATCATTCTTTGAAGTCGTTATAGCATTTGGATTTGCTGTTGTTGGAACACTTTGGGCTTATGGAGGATGGGAAAATTTAAATAGTGTTGCAGGACACATGAAAAATGCAAATAAAGATTTACCAAAAGCGCTTGTGTTTGCGATTGTTGCTGTGCTTGTTATTTATGTCTTATTTATATTTTCATTATACCGACTTGTTTCTTATCAAGCATTACTTGATGAACAATATGGTTGGTTTATATTTGATGCCGCAATTGCTTTATTTGGAGCAAATGGTGGACTTGTGATCATGATTTCAGTTGCGATTTCAGTATTTGGTGCACTTAATGGAGGAATTTTAGTATTTCCTAGAATTTATCAAAAAATGGCTGAAGATGGTTTATTCTTTAAACAATTTGCAACATTAGATAAGCGTTTTAAAACACCTTTACTTGCATTAGCAATCTCAGCATTTATGTCAGTATTACTCATAATATTAGGCTTTGATGTCAATGCACTCTTAACGTTTGTCGTATTTGCTGGACTTATCTTTAATACACTCATCTTTGTATCTGTATTCTTATTTAGAAAAAGAAAACCACTGGAAGCATTCCCTAGATATCAAACATGGGGGTATCCATATGTACCAGCACTTGCGATCTTTGGCATGGTGATGTTGCTCATTTCTACGTTAGTAGATTCACTGGTCCCATCACTTATTGGATTGGGTGTTTTACTCGCTGCTTACTTACTTATTACATACGTTATTAAAATAGAAGAATAAAATTAAAAGTAAAATAAAAGAGCCTAACGGCTCTTTTTTTATGTTTCTACTAAGGATACAACGGGTTGATCATTGTCAATATGCATGATAAATGGCGTATGCGGGATAATCACATTTGAAATGATATGATTTGCAATGAGCGTTTCTATATGTCTTTGAATGAAACGTTTAAGCGGTCTTGCACCATACTCTTCTTGATAGCCATGTTTAATCACGTATTTAACAACTTGGTCATCAAATGTGACTAATAAATGTTGTTGCTCTAATCTTTTTGATAGTTCATTGAGTAACTTTTTAGCGATATCCATTTGAATCTTAAGATTCAGTGGATTAAAAATCATAAGCTCATCTAATCGGTTGATAAATTCAGGTTTAAAGGATTGTTTAACGAGTTTCATGACTTTA
This sequence comes from Bacillota bacterium, assembly GCA_027620815.1. Lineage (GTDB taxonomy): Bacteria > Bacillota_I > Bacilli_A > Acholeplasmatales > Acholeplasmataceae > UBA8290. The sequence goes on from JAQCDH010000012.1 coordinate 12,356, forward strand.
TCAACAGCGTCTTCTTCATGCGATAATAAAAACTCACTTCCTATATTTGAAGTTAAGATGATAATGGTATTTTTAAAATCAACGGTACGACCTTGATTATCAGTGAGTCTTCCATCATCAAGTATTTGAAGAAGCATATTAAAAACATCATGATGCGCTTTTTCAATTTCATCAAATAACAATAATGAATAAGGACGACGTCTAACAGCTTCAGTGAGTTGACCCCCTTCATCATAGCCGACATAACCAGGAGGAGAACCAATCAGTTTAGAAACACTATGGGCTTCCATATATTCACTCATATCAAAACGAATCATATGCGTTTCACTATCAAATAAAGCTTCTGATAATGCTCGCGCGACTTCAGTTTTACCAACACCAGTTGGACCTAAAAATAAGAATGATCCAATCGGACGGTTGGCATCTTTAATGCCGGCACGTTGTCTAATAATCGCATCACTTACGAGTTTTAAAACATGGTCTTGACCGATAATACGTTCTTTTAACGTGGTTTCAAGATGTAATAGTTTTTCTTTATCACCACTCATGAGTTTTTTAATTGGAATATGTGTCCATTTAGAAACAATATCAGCAATCGATTCTTCAGTCACAACTTCAGAAAGTAATTCATGTTTAGAAGCAGAAGTTGTAAGATGCTCTATTTCTTTTTCTAAGGTTGGAATTTTATGATATTGAAGTTCTGCAGCACGTTGATAGTCAGAATCATTAAACGCTTGTTGAAGGTCATTTCTTAACACTTCTAACTGTTTCTTTTTATCTTTAATATGTTGAAGTGCTTGTTTTTCTTCTTGCCAAGTATCTCTTAATGTTTTTTCTTGTGTTTTTAAAGATTCAATGTCATGTTCTAATTCTTGATAACGCGTTTTAGAGACACTATCTGTTTCTTTTTTAAGTGCTTGACGTTCAATTTCTAGTTGCATGAGTTTTCTTGTAACATTATCAAGTTCAACAGGCATCGAATCAATTTCCATACGAATCGAAGCGCATGCTTCATCGATTAAATCGATGGCTTTGTCTGGTAAGAAGCGGTCTGTAATATAACGTGTGGATAATGATGCAGCAGCAATAATTGCAGGATCACTAATAGAGACCCCGTGATGAGCTTCAAATCTTGATTTTAAGCCTCTTAAAATACTAATTGTATCTGCTTCAGTCGGTTCAGAAACTAAGACTTTTTGAAATCGACGCTCAAGTGCCGTATCTTTTTCAATATAAAGACGGTATTCTTTTAACGTAGTTGCACCAACACAATGGAGTTCACCTCTTGCAAGCATAGGTTTTAACATATTAGAAGCGTCCATGGCACCATCTGCTCGACCAGCACCAACAATTGCGTGAATTTCATCAATAAATAAAATGATGTCCCCGTTGGAATCTTTAATACGTTTTAAAATGGCTTTTAAACGTTCTTCAAATTCTCCTCTAAATTTCGCACCTGCGATAAGTGCCGCTAAATCAAGTTCATAGACGATTTTATTTTGAAGTGCTAAAGGAACGTCTTTATCAACAATACGTTTCGCTAACCCTTCAACAATTGCTGTTTTACCTACGCCAGGTTCACCAATTAATACAGGGTTGTTTTTTGTTTTTCTAGATAATATTTTAATGACACGTCTAATCTCTTCATCTCTACCAATGACAGGATCGATACGTCCTTTTTTAACTTCTTCAATGAGATTTCGACCAAATTTTTCTAATAACTTTGGATCTTGGTCATAGTTTTCCATCATATTCATTTGCATGAGGGTACCTCCTTGGCAGTCGTTGTAGTTATTTGCCAATCATAATATATCATAAACATTTTAGCACTGTCAATAGTTAAGTGCTAAATTTGTAGAATATAGGATTATCGTTGACTAATTAGTGGGTTTACGTTATAATCAATAATGCTGTTATGGCCCTGTAGCCAAGTGGTAAGGCATGGCACTGCAACTGCCTGATCGTCGGTTCAAATCCGGTCGGGGCCTCCATATGTTTTTAACACCTGCTAAACGGGTGTTTTCTTTTTTTAATGATTTGAAAAGAGTAAAATAGTTTAGTCATGTGATAAAAAAAGAATGTCATATTGATGTAAAATGGTGATATGATAAATTTACAATTTAAAGTGCTTAAAAAAATAAAGCATTATTTTTGAATCTTTTGTGTCATAATAATTGATAAAGAGGTTTTTATGAAAATAAAACAAAAAGCAAATATTTATGAACTAGCGCGTGCATCAGGTTTTTCAGTTTCTACTGTTTCAAAAGCATTAAATCATACTGGAAGAATTAGTGAAGCGACACGCCAAAAAATCTTAAAAATCGCCTCTGAACTTAACTATATCCCAAGTTATCATGCAAAAGCACTGTCATTAAATAAATCTTGGATCATCGGTATCATCTATTCAGATAATTTAGGGATTGGCTTTTCACATCCACACTTTTCAGTGATCTTAGAAGGATTTAAACAAGAAGTAGAAAAAGAAGGTTATGAAATCACCTTTATTAACAGAAACATGGGGAATCGATCGATGACATACTTAGAATTTTGTCAATATCGACAAGTCGAAGGTGTTTTTATCGTGAATTATTATAGTCTTTCTAAACAAGTCCCACAACTGATTGAAAGTGGACTTCCACTCGTTTCAGCAGATGCAGGATTTGATCATATTCCAACAGTTACCTCTAATGATGTATTAGGAGGCGTTCTAGCAACTCAATATTTATATAACCTTGGTCATAGAAAGATTGATCATCTCGCAGGACCTTCTTATACAATTTCAGCGCAACATCGAAAAAAAGGATTCATGCAAGTCGTAAGTGAACATCAAGATATTATTTCTCACATTTATGAAGCAAATAATTATAGTATCGAAGATGGATATCAGCAAGCATTAAAAATCATAGAAAGTAATGACCTACCAACAGCCATATTTGTTGCTGGCGATTGGATGGCACTTGGTGTCATTCAAGCACTTAAAGAACATCATATAAGCGTACCAGAAGATATCTCTGTTATTGGCTATGACGATTTAGAATTTTTAAAATACAGTCAACCCGCGCTCACCACTGTTTCTCAAAATAAGTTAGAAATTGGAAAAAGAGCCGCGCAATATTTAATTCAACAAATCAATGGTGAAACCGTTTCATCACTCAATGTTGATGTAGAAATTATAGAAAGAGATACATGTCAAAAACACCTTTAAAACTAAGCTTTATAAGGTGTTTTTTCTTTTATTATCATATGACATTGACTTTCAATTAAAGATATTATAAAATATTGGTAAAGCGCTTTCGCAAATTTGAAAAAAGGAAGTTTTATGAAGAAAATTTTATATCTGTTACTCATGTCAACCATTGTTTTAGCATTAGTTTCCTGTGATGAACAATTAACATGCGGAGAAGGAACGTATTTAAATAATGGGTCTTGTATTGCAGGAACGGATCCAAATACAAACAACAATCAAAACAATACAGGCGTTTGTACAGATTCAAAGGCAGCTTATGAAGTTGTTAACGGAGAATTCATAAAAGCACCTGCAGAACCGTGGTTTTTCATCGGTGGGTGGATGGTCAATCAACCAGATAGCATTTGGATTGAAGAATATAACGCGATTATCTTTGATGTCACGGATGCAGGACTATCTACTAGAGCAGTATGGGATGGTGCATTTTGGCAACCTAAAATTTATACGGAAGCTGGGTATACCTATACGGTCACCTTTAAATTAAGAACCGATGAAGTTAATGGTAGAGAAGTGATCCTCTTTTTAGAAGACACAGATAATAATTATAATAAGTTTTTAGAAGAAACAGTCACATTAACGCAAGACTACCAACTCTATACGTATAACTATGTGGCACTTACAAATAACAACGATACAAAAGTAGGATTATTTTTTGCAAATGATGTTGGAACCGTGATTATTGATTCGATCTTAATCGACCGAATTCCTACCGATGGTGTCCCAGAAACGTGTCAAGAAATCTCACTTTATGAAGTTGTTAACGGAGAATTCATAAAAGCACCTGCAGAACCGTGGTTTTTCATCGGTGGGTGGAT
>JAQCDH010000090.1 GCA_027620815.1 Bacillota bacterium
CTCTTTTAAATGGAGTGCTTCTAATTCTTGAATTTGAAAACGCAACACATCATCTTGTTTTTGTTTGGTTTCATGAACGTGAATGACGTGCTTTTTCTTTTTAACAGCATCTTCATACGATGACTTTACAAATAAGTAATTGATATGAAGTGGTTCAATATTATTGTGATCGAATGCATCGAGCATATGAATGTATGATTTTGGATCGATGAGTTCAAATAAATCATCTTGATCATGAATATGACCGAGTTTAGAAGCCATCTCTCTAATTTTTTGAAGTGTAACCACCTCGCCATTGAGTTTCATTTGATTTTTTGATGTATTTGAAAGTCGTCTTTCAATGGTGATGATTTCTTTTTCAAGTTCAAAGGAACCAAAAACAATCGCCTCATCAAATCCGTGGCGAATCATATCTTGATCGCTTCTTTTTCCAAATAATAGTTGAAGTGATTCAAGTACCATCGACTTTCCAGCACCTGTTTCACCCGTGATGGCAGTTAGTCCGTGATGAAATTCTAACGTCATATCATCAATTAAGGCGATATGTTTGACGGTTAACGTTTTAAGCATTTGATCCTTTCATTCTTAATAAATACAAGGTTTCTTGATTCCCTTTTTTACCTTGGATCACCGCATCTTTAGAAACGATGATGTCATATCCTAAATGCATCATTTCTTTTTGAACATGATTTAAAAGATGCATTCTTGTTTTTTCATCTTTAATGACATCTTTGTACTGACTAAGCTGCTCAAATTGTGGTTTCACTAAAACAATGAGTGTTTTTACATAGGATGCAATGTGTTTTAATATCGGTAAAACAGATGTAAATGAGACATCAATGACCATGAGATCATGTTTTGGAATGTTAACATCTAAAATATTGGTAGACTCATGAACCTCAACATTGTCTAGTTCGCGTAACGATGGATGAAGTTGATCACTTCCAACATCATAGGTGATTACTTTTTTTGCACCACGTAATAATAACACTTGTGTGAATCCACCAGTGGATGCACCAACATCAATACATACATTGTCTTTGATATCAAGTTTTAAATCCAGTAAAAATTGATTCAATTTGTCTCCGCCTCGAGACACAAATTGAAATTCTTTTTCAATTTTTATCAAATCTTCTGATTTGACCTCATAACTCGCCTTGGCTATGGAAGCTCCATTGATAAAAACAAATCCTCTTGTAATGAGGTCTTTTGCTTTAGCGCGTGTTTCAGTCATCTTTTGATCCACTAAAAATTGATCTAAACGCATCTTATTCTTGTGTCTTTACAAGTACTTTTTCAGCGTTTTCTAACATCATATAACACGCTTTTGCAAGTTCTAGTCCTTTTTTATATTCTTTTACGGCTTCATCTAATACAATATCTTTGCTTTCAAGCTTTTTAACAACACTTTCAAGTTGTTCTAGCATGGTTTCAAATGATTGTTCCATATTAACGCTCCTTTTTTTCTTTGATTAAAGTTTGTAAGATACCATCTTTTAATGTGATGGTCACTGTATCATCAACAGACACTTCGTTGATACTTGTAATGACTTTTTGATTTTTTTCTAGTAACCCATAGCCTTTATCCATGACTTTTAATGGTGATAACCCGTCAAGTTTCTGACTTAGTGATTCAAAAAGGTGTCTTTGATGCGTCATATAATAATGCATCGTTGGATTGAGTTTATCGCCAATGGTCATTAATCGTTGTTTTTTTATGGTCATGAGATATTCAAGAGATTGTCTCATTCTGTCTTGAAACTGAGTGATGTTCGTCTTGAGTTGAATTAAATTATCTTGAGGTGATTGATTGGCGAGTCGTTCTTCTAAATATGTTAGTTTTAACTGTTTACTTTCGATGTTGTCTTTTAGTAATTTTTTAATTGTATTCGCTGTTTCAATCAAATAACTTTTTAATTGATCAGAAGACGGAGTTGCAAGTTCTGCGGCTGCCGTAGGTGTTGGTGCGCGCAGATCAGCGACAAAATCCGCAATGGTCACATCGGTTTCATGACCGACTGCAGAGATAATAGGAATTTGTGATTCATATATGGCATCTGCAACCATTCTTTCATTAAAGCCCCATAAATCTTCAATCGATCCACCACCACGACCAACAATTAAGACATCGACGAGGTTATCTTGATTGGCACGTCTAATTTGATCAGAGACGGTTTGTGCACACGCTTTTCCTTGCACTTGTGCAGGATATAATATCAGTTCAACGAGTTGATACCTTCTATTAATGGTATTTTGAATGTCTTGAATGACAGCACCCGTTGGTGAGGTTATGACACCAATACGTTTAGGAAATGTTGGGACTTTTTTCTTATGTGACTCACTAAAGTAACCAAGAGTTTCTAATTCTTTTTTAAGAGCTTCATATTGTTGATATAACAGTCCAATGCCATCTAATTCTAATTGAATCACTTGTATTGAATAACTTCCACTAGGTTCATATAAGCTGATTTTTCCTAAAACTAACACATGATCCCCATCTTTAGGCATCATTTTAAGTCTTTTTGCGTCTCCTGCAAACATAATGGCATTGATTTGTGCACCATCATCTTTGATTGAAAAATATAAATGACCGCGTGAATGCAATTTAAAATTAGAAACTTCACCTTTTAACGCAATCGAGGTTAAATGGGTGTCTGTTTCTAATTTAGTTTTAATATATTTTGTAAGTGCGGTTACACTTAAATAATTCATTCATGCTCCTTGATATATTTTGAAATTGAATCAAGTAATCTATTACTAAATTTCACTTGTTTTTCATCATCTAACATCGAATAAGCTCGTGTTAAATTCAGTGCTTCGTTAATGGCGATTTCAGGTTCAAGTTTAAGATTGTGCATTTCATATGTTGCAAGTCTTATAATGGCACGATCGACATATGATAACCTGTTAA
>JAQCDH010000091.1 GCA_027620815.1 Bacillota bacterium
AATTTCAAAGTTTCTTGTTCCACCATTGCTTTTTGATTGAATTGTAATGTTTCTAATATGGTTGTTTTTTTAGATGCAAATTGTTGAAGCGAAGTTTCTAATTTTTGAATAGATTTTAACCTTTTATCTCTTGCTTCATTAAATTCACGATGATATTGCGTAATTTTATGTTCCGCATCATTTTTCTTAGCAACAATATTTTCTCTAAACGTACGTCTTGAAAAATTAAGTTCTTGATCATAGGATGTTTGAAGTTGATCTTGATTGGCTTGCCAAATATCAATGACTTGTTGTATCAGTGTTGTTTTACTATGTTTTTCTTGAATCAGTGCCTGTTGCATATCATGTTGATAGCTTAATAGTTTATGATAGATGTGAGGTTGTTGTATTTGCATCAATTCAATAAGCTTATGATATTGTTTATATGCTGATTTTGTCGTTCTAAAAATAACTTGATTCGTATAATAAAGCGTTTGTGATAATTTTTGCGTTTGGGTTTCAATGTGATTAAAGAAATCGTTGGAATATTGTTCTGTTTTCGTTAGTTTTTTTATTATATGTTGATAATGATTAAATTTTTTATTGGTCCATTGCAAAAATTTTATCTTAAATTGTTCAAAGGCATGATTTGCCTGATTCGTGGCATGATGTATGTCTTGTTCAATCGTTTCTAAATCAGAATTAATTTTTGAATATGCTTTTTCAATGCGTTTAAGCGCTTGTTCATCTTTTACATTAGAAAACTGTTTCATTAATACTTCATATTCATATTTCTTTTTCAGTAATTCAGACTTTTCTTGTTGTCGTTTTTGAATGTAATCATCATGAAGTTGTTGTTCATCTTTTTGATGCATGGTTAAAACAACAGACTTTGCATTTTCAAAATGTGTTTGATATGTTAAATGGAATGCTTCTTTAAGTTTCGTCATCTTATCTTTATTAAGAGAGGTGATATCTTTGTGGATATATTGTAAGGCATCAATCATTTGACGCATAGTTTCAGGATTTTCATGGTACTGAAACGTTTGTTCTAAAAGCTGAACACATGACATCAGTAAAGAAGTAGCTTTAAATTGTGTAAGTAACATCTGTTGTATGAATCCATAAAATAAGTCAACATGAACATCAATTACTTGCTCAGATCGATAAAAATCCATTTGTATTCTACGTAAATTGACTTTACTTTCAAACGCATTAAAAATCAAATGACGTTTTGTAGATTTAAAATCATGTTCACGCTTAAGATTGTCTTTTTGATATTCATAACGATATTCATTATGAGATAAGTCTTTTTCGTAATGGATAAATAAAGCATCTAATTTGTGTTTATATGCTGCAGTTTGTTCATCAAATGTCTCTTGTTTTAAATCAAGACGTAATTGTGATTCTTCTAAATCTAAATCTCTTGTACGAGATGCTTGATCGAGTTGTTGCGATTTATGTGTTTGAATCATAGCAAGTTCTTTTTCTAATTGAAAGTTAAGCATGTCTATCTGATGCTTTTGCGTCGCAATAAGATGATCATGACGAATTTGGATATCAATCATGTTCTTATCAATATATGTGATGTCAATTGATGCGTCTAAAACAAGTTGCCCTAAATCTCTTTCTTGCGTTTGAGAAGCGAGATTAATTTGTGTCTCATAAGACAGTATATCCTTTTGATATGCTGCATCGACACTATTTTTATAAAATGCTTTTTCTTGAAGAAGTCGCTGTTTTTGGTCTAAAATTTTTTCTTGGTCATGTTTTAATTCAATATCAATTTTTCTAAGATCAAAAGTTGTGGTGTATAATTCTTTTTTGATTAGAAATTCAATATCTGCAATGAGTATTTGATGATTTTTATGAAGTTCAAAAAGAAGAAGTTGTCCTTCAGACTTCTTTAATTTAATATCTTTTCTTGTTTTTAAGATGAATTGATTTAAATAGTTATCTAAGTAGGATAATTCTCTATTTTTTTGAAGGGTTTCGTGATTCGATGACATGGACTTCGTTTGAAATTCACGTACTATTTTTCGTTTCTTTTCATTGGTGATTTCACGGTAATTCGAAAGTTTTGAGTTCAACAACGAAACAGCTTCAGCAGTTTGAGCAATTGTTTTCTTTCTTTGTTCTTCATAACGTTCAAATTCTACGGTTTTACGATCTTGAAGTTTCTGGATTTCAAAATCTCGCTTCTGTATCCGGTCTCTTTTTAACTCATTTGCACGAAGCTCTAAGTTCTCTATGCGTGTATCTAAAGGTTTGATGAGCGATTCATATTTATCTTCTAACGATTTCATGACAAGCGTCTTTTTATGTTTTAATACATTGATTTGCTTATTGAGAGTTTTATTTAAAATATTGTAATGTGACTTGATATCGATATAATCCGTGTCATGAGATGTAGATTCAATTTCTCTTGATTCTAAGAGCTGTTTGTACTGGTTTTCATAATTTGTGATATCTTGATGAATTTGATCTTCAATTTTCGTTATGGATTGTTTAAGATTTTCAGTAACTTGAGCAATATTTCCTGACGTTTTGTCTTCAATTGTTAATACAATCGCTTCATATTTCTTTTTAATTTCTTGTATATTTTTAAGAATCAAACTGTCTTGTTTATTTTTCTCGTTTTCATAGGATTTAATGTCATCTAATAACTGTGTTTTTTCTTCTTGATACTTTTTTTCAATTGCTTTTTTTTGTTTCATGTAGTCTTGATCAATGTGATGTAAGGATTCGATGTAATTATTTCTAAAGTTTTCTTTTTCTGAGACAAATTTTTCTTCAGTTTCGTTTTTTGATAGAAGGAGATGATCGATGTCCGTAACATGCTTATTGTTGATTGTTTTAAGAACTTGATAAAAAGACTGAT
>JAQCDH010000092.1 GCA_027620815.1 Bacillota bacterium
GTCAGAAGAACAGAGACGCCAACTTGATGCGCAATTGTGGGGGATCGCAAACCTCCTAAGAGGTAAGGTGGATCCTGACGATTACCGCGACTACATCCTTGATGACCTCCAATCTTTTCGCAATCACATTGAACAATCTACCGCGGGAATTGAAAGTGAAGATGACTTTAACGCGTTATTTGAGGACTTAGATTTAAACTCAACCAAATTGGATAGAACACCCAACGCGAGGAATGAGATCATCGTCAATACTCTGACCTATTTGGATGAGATTGACTTCCGATTGGATGAAGTAGAGAGTGATGTCATTGGCGACGCGTATTAGTACCTTATTGCGAAGTTCGCGTCTGGCGCGGGTAAGTCTGCGGGAGAGTTTTATACCCCACAACAGGTCTCTAAGATCCTATATAAAATCATTACCACTGGGAAGTCAAAACTGAAAAATGTCTATGGTCCTACTTGTGGTTATAGGCAATTAATAAACAGAAATAAAAAGTAAAAATGAATCCATACACAGACTTCAAACAGAGATTTAAGCTTTTAGTAAGCAAAGAGAGACACTTAGTTGTAAATACTCTAAGCAATATATTTACCATGAGACTTGTTGGGAACAAGACACATGGTGATTTAGCTGAGATTGGAATTGCAGAATTTATCAACCAGTTCATGTATGACTTCAAATCAATCCATGTTGGAAAAGATTTATTTAGAGCAAAAGAACGTGAGGAAGACATTGTAATAATAAATGAATTAAGTAAAGTTCAATTTCCGGTCAGCTTGAAAGCATATGGTGATGGCCCTTTGCAACTTTCAACTGATAGCGACCAAAAAATGTTTCCATATTTAGAAAGTCAAGGTAAAGACATTACCGACCCTAAGAAAATTGAATTAATTTTCAAATCAGATGCTTTCAAAGACTTTTTGAATGTTAATGTAATGCCCCTTATCTACAATGAAAGCATTAAGCATTGTAATATCATGATTTTTGACCATGAAAAGGCAATGCTTGAAACAGCGAGAATTATCTATATTGGAAAAGGGGAAAGTTTTGGAGGGCTCAGTCAAAGTAAAGGCAGAAAACATCCTATTTTTAAGTTTTTAGACAAAGACAATAATTATATATGCGAGGTTAGGTATGGTGGAGCATCTGCAAATGCCTTGCAACGTGGCTTGTGGACACATACAAGAAATGCTTTAGGCTTTTTTGACAGTATAACAAATGGTTGGATTGACTACTCCCACAACCATACGTTGGTGAAACTTTTTAGTCTTGCTCTAAACGCTACGGAAAAAGGACACGCAGAGGCGAATGAAATCTTACAAAAAGACATTGACAATTTAAAACTGAAAAAATGAGTGGGACGATTGATTTATTTGGTAATACTAAAATAGAAGCTCCAAAAACCGAGGGTATAAAGTATGCTGGCTCTAAACTAAAGATATTACCATATATTTTTGACATGATTTCAGAAATTGAGGTAGACAATGTTTTAGACGGTTTTAGTGGTTCAACGCGGGTTTCGCAAGCTTTATCTAAAGCAGGTTTCATGACAACTTCAAGTGATATTTCTGTCTGGTCAGAAACACTTGCAAAAGCCTATTTACTTAATACCAAAAAACCTTCTGAATACAAAGAATTAGTTGACCACTTAAATTCAATTAAAGGGTATGAGGGCTGGTTCTCAGAATATTATGGTGGAACTCTTGAGAATAAAGAAAAAAGACCATTTCAGTTAAAGAACACGAAAAAACTTGATGCAATTCGTGATGAAATAGATAAACTTAATCTAGATGAAGTATCAAAATCTGTGGCTTTAAGTAGCCTAATTCTTGCATTAGATTCAGTCGATAGCACTCTAGGACATTATGCGGCTTATCTCGCTGATTGGTCTCCTCGGTCTTATAATGACTTAAAATTACAAGTGCCGTTGCTCTTCCAGAACAAAAGAGAGAATACCGTATTGAGGGGAGATATTTTTGATACAGTCAAAGGAAGAAATTATGACTTAGCGTATTTTGATCCCCCGTATGGCTCAAATAACGAGAAAATGCCACCAAGTCGTGTTAGATACAATTCATACTATCACATTTGGACTTCTGTAATTTTGAATGATAAGCCCCAATTATTTGGTAAAGTTAACCGTAGAGAAGATTCAAGAGATGAAGTCGCAGCCTCAATATTTGAAGAATTTAGAAAGGATGAGAATGGCAATTTTATTGCTATGCAAGCAATAAGAAAACTAATAAATGAAACAAACTCAAGATATATACTTTTATCATATAGTTCTGGTGGTAGGGCTACAAAAGAGGAGTTGTTCGACATAATAAATTCAGCAGGAAAACTTATTAGGGCATTAGAGATTAATTACAAAAAAAATGTAATGGGACAAATGCGTTGGACTAATGAATGGATTAATAGTGACGGGAAATATCTAGAATATCTTTTCTTAATGGAAAAGCATTAACTGCCTACAACAGTACCTACCCAAAAGTGGAGGTTCAGTGGTTAAATCATGCTTTGTGCTTCCACCAAATTTTGTCCTTGGTTGACAGTGAATTGTTTCGAAAACGTCACCTTCGGGGAGCTACAAAACGTTCAAGCTTTTTATTATTAGGTGTGGCAAAAGAAGTAGAGGCAAGTGAGTTTTATGGTCAAGAAACCAATATCTGGCCCTGAAGGAGATTAAAACAATAAAAGATCACTTATTGAACAATTGGATAGTACCAAAAGAAGAAAAGAAGGCTATTGAAGAGCTGAAAGTATATTTCAAAAAAAATGTAATATGTTTTTTTAAACTTACCAAAGATGACGAAGAACTTAAACCAGGTGAAGACTTTGGTTT
>JAQCDH010000093.1 GCA_027620815.1 Bacillota bacterium
TTTACTGTCTTTTTTAATCTGTTGAATGTTGTTGTATCGATATACTTTTTTACATCTTGATTGAATATGAATTCGATATCTTTGAGTACCAATTCAGGATATTCAGTTGGCACTTGAATCACTAGATGATCTGCACCTTTAACATGCGTAATTTGATATTGGACTGCTTGATGAATGATGTCTTGATCAATCCATTGTTGATGAATGTCTGAGGCATCACCTATCATCGTATGAAGTGCGATATAAATACTATGTTTCATTTTATGAAATAGTAATTCATCATCAAGAGATGGTAATTTAATACCAATCAGCAATCTTGAAATGGCCATTTCTTTAGTGATGACATCTCTTTCTTTGACAACATGAAAAGGTTCAATTGATGTGTTAAATAGTAAATGATTTGTCGTTTTTGTGCGTTTCATTTCCAGTTGTATGATATATTTTTCTAATGCAATTAAGTCGACATTTCCCGATAAAATCAATACTTTATGATCATCTTGATATATGTAGTTATGAATCCAATGTAAGGTTTCTTTATTGATATGAGAAATAGATTCAATAGACCCTAAAATATCTGCTTTGATTGGATGACCTTCAAACATATTTTCATATAATCGTTGATATAATGACGTCATCATATCATCTTGATCCATATTAATTTCTTCATTAATGATTTTTCGTTCACTCGCTATATTTTTATTAGTGAAATAAGGCGTATCTAAAGTTTCAAACAATAGATCAAGACCTTCAAAAATATTTTTGGTTGCACTAAAAAAATATGTTGTTGTGTCATATGATGTCATTGCATTAGGATCAAGACCTAATTTCACAAATTTAGAAAACATGTCACCTTCTTTTGAAGCGTAGATTTTATGTTCAAAAAAATGAGCAGATCCAAAGGGTAGTGAGTATTCTTTTTCGCCATCATTAAACGATATGTGACACGCTCCAAATGGTAGTGCAATGGCTGCATAAGTTGTTTTCACATCCAATTTTGGTAGTGCAATAATCGTGAGTCCACTTGATAATTTGTGAGTATATACATGTTCATCATAATGCTTAATATAGTGATGCGTCATTGTGTTTCACCTACAACTTGATGTGTAAGTATCAGTGTCATATGATTCGCAATCCATTTGATATCCTCTTTTGTAACACCTTCAATTTGTTTGAGTCGCGCTTCTATGTCGTACTGTTCCTGATAAATATGATTTCGATAAGCTCTTTGAATATATACACTTTGACGATCTAAACTTGTTTGAATTTGATGAATCATAAAATCTTTTGTTTGAACAAGTTCATCATCAGAGATTTCATGGTTTTTTAAGTGTTCTAATACGTTATAAATTGATGTTTTAGTTTCTTCTAAACGTGTCATATCTACACCGGTAGAAATACTTAAAAGACCTTGATTTAAGTTCAAATATGAATAGATTGAGTAACACAATCCTCTTTTTTCTCTTATTTCATGAAATAAACGACTACTTGCATGACCCCCTAATAACTCATTAAAAATTTGTAATGACGTCATTTTAGGATCTTTGTAGGTAATATTTGTCATATATCCTAGATGGAGAATTGCTTGATTAATTGGCATTTTGAGTTGAATATTTTCTTCTTTGTGATAAGGATACGTATTAAAAATTGGTTTGATCATGCCTTTTTCATAGGGTTCAAAAGCGTTTTTTATTTTTTTTATATCTGTATCAGGAAAATTACCTGAAGCAAAACTAATGACATTAGATGTTTTAAAGACATTTTCATAATAATTTTTAACATCGGCTAAAGTTGCTTTTTTAAGTAATTCAATTTTTTCATCAAGTGAATAAATATCTAATATTTTTTTTTGAAGCACTTCTTCATATAAATAATCAATATAACTTTGTTTGTCATCCTTAATCAATTCGTATTGATGAATAAGGCGAGATTTCTCTTCAGTGAATCGTTTTTCATCTTTAATTTCTGCATGAAATAGCATGTTTCTTATAAAGTCAATGACGTCATTTAATAACTGTGTATCAAGTACTAATTGAGGTTGAATCATTTTAACTCTTAAATGATGAACGAGATAATTCCCTTCTAATGTTGTATGTAAAGATACTTTTAGTCCATACATGTTTTCAAGAGCAACACTTATTTCTTTTCTTGTTAAAAAAGTAGGATGCGATGCTTTTAAATATTGATCTAATAAGATGGAAAAAACATCCATTTCTTTTTGAAATAGATGTCCTATCGATATGTGGATGATATACGATTTAAAATGATCTTTTAAAATAATCATTAAATGCTATTTAAAGCGATTTCCATCATATTAGTAAATGCTTTCTCTCTTTGTTCTGATGTTGTTTCTTCATGATTCACCAATGAATCTGATACTGTTAACAAACACGCTGCTTTTCTATTTAAAGCTTTTGCATTTGCAAATAATGCAAATGACTCCATTTCAACTGCAATTGTGTGATGTTTTTTATAAATATCAACATAAGCTTGATGATTTAAGCGATAAAAGACGTCTGAAGAGTTAATGATACCCTCTTTTAAAGGTTTATTTAATTTTGTTGCAGCGCGTTTGATGCGATTATTTAGTGTTTTAGAAGCTGGTAAGAAGTGACGATTGGAAATACCCATTGTTTTTGCAAAGCTAGATTCTGAAAATGCTTGAGAGACAAGCAAAACATCAAATAATTTGAGGTCTTTATCATATGCACCGCATGAACCAATACGTATGATATTTTCGACATCATAAAACTTAAATAATTCATATGAATAAATTCCAATCGAAGGCATCCCCATACCAGAACCCATGACAGTTACTTTTTTTCCTTTATACGTCCCA
>JAQCDH010000094.1 GCA_027620815.1 Bacillota bacterium
ATAGAAAACCACTCACCGAACGTACAAAGAAATTTTTAAAGCTCGATCAAGAAACATATGACAAACAAGCAATGCCCTATGATTTATTATATGAAACACTTGCTTACATTAAAAAAACATATCAACCTAAATGGGTTGTATGGGGAAAAAATGATATTCAAGTGTTAAAAGATTCATTTAAAATTCATAAGAAACAACCGATACTTGATACTCAAGATTTTGTCGATATGTTAAAACTTCATAAAGATTATTATCACTTAAAAGATGATTTAGGACTTCTTAAAGCATTTTTGATGTATTATAAAGAAGACATTGCACAATCTCATGATGCATTAGATGATGCAAAAATGACATTAAAAATTACACAAGCATTCATGAAACTCATGCATGCACACAGGAGGTATTTATGGAACACTTATTAAGAAATGCACTCATTGGTAATGCAGCAGCATTAGGACTCAATTGGATTTACGATATGCCATTTTTAGAAAGACTTTCAAAAAAACAATCACTTACTTTTTTAAAACCTGATCAAAACCTATATGATCAATCTAAGAAAAGTTATTTTTCTTATCCTCTGGCTGACATTGGTGATGTCTCATTTCAAGGGATGATCTCTGTTTGGTTATATCAAACATTAAAAACAAATCCACAATACCCATTCGATAAATATGATGATTTACTATATGAAAACATTAAAGAAGGGTCTTCATATCAAGGATATAATGAAGCGTATGGAAAAAAGCTCATTGAAGATCGTTTGCATATGGAAAAAGATCCAACTTTCTTTTCAAGACCATTTGAAGATGATCAACTTGTTGGATTTGTGCCTTATATCGTCTGTCATCAAGTCGGTTTAACAACCACACGTGCCCTTAAATTTACCCATGTTTTTGGAACACATCCAGATTATTTATTATATTTTAATATGTTAGATACTTTTTTTAAACGTGCAAAACAAACCTCTCATAAAAAAGTCATTGAAGAGATTATTGAATTCATGCCGCTTGATAAAAAAGAAACGTTTCTTCAAGCAATAAAAATGACAGACACTAAAAAATATATTGCAACCTATGCAGGAACAGCTTGTCATATCCCTCATGCAGTCCCAGTGATTTTCCATGTTGTGTATCATAGTCAAAGTTTTGAAGAAGGACTGGAGATGAATACCCGTATTGGTGGGGCATCAGCCGACAGAGGGATGCTCATCGGAGCCATGTTAGGAGAAGTATTTAACGTGGATGAATCGCTTATTAAAAAAACCAACAAAACATTAGCTTTGTTGGTTTAAGTCGACTAAGATTGGAATAATTAACGGTTTTCTTAGCGTTAATTTATGAATTGCTTGAGATAAATGATCAATGACCACTTGCTTAATCGTTTGTGGGTTGATCATTTTTTTATTAAGTTCTTGTTTAACAAGGGTTTCCACCTCATTAGACAAACTCGTCGTAATGGCTTCATTACCTTTCATATAGATAAATCCACGCGAAATGATGGTTGGTTTATTTAAAAGTTTTTTTGTAAGAGAATGGTAAGAAATAATAATGGAGAATAAGCCTTCTTCTGATAATACTTTTCGTTCTTTAATAACTTGAGATCCAATATCACCAATACCCTTACCATCAATATATATTTCACCAGATTGAACGGTTCCTACATGTTTGATCTCATCTTTTGTAATTGCAGCCACATCACCATTATCTAAAATTAAAATGTTTTTCTTTTCAACACCACATTGAATCGCTAAATCTTGGTGATGTCTTTGCATACGATGTTCACCGTGAACAGGAATAAACAGTTTAGGTCTTAGTAATGATAGCATCATTTTTAAATCACTACGATTACCATGTCCTGACGTATGCGTATCTGCGATTGGTCCATGGGTAATGACATTGACATTTAATCGGTATAATTTATCAATTGTTTTGTTGATGGGTTCTGAATTACCAGGAATCGGAGAAGAAGAAAATATAACCGTATCTCCAGCCATCGCTTGAATAAAACGGTGGTTATTGGTTGCAATTCTAGTAAGTGCAGCTAGAGGTTCACCTTGAGATCCAGTCACAAGAATCACAATTTCAGACGCTTTCATTCTTGAAACATGCTCAGGTTTAATGATGGCATCTTTAGGGACTTTGATATACCCACTTTGAATCCCAATTTCAATGGCACGTTCCATCGAACGTCCAAACACTGCAATCTTACGATTATTTTTAATTGCTGATTCTATGATTTGTTGAATACGATAGACGTTTGAAGCAAATGTTGCAATAATAATACGTCCTGTAATACTTGCAAACAATTCATTGATGGACTCTCCAACAACACTTTCAGATTGAATCACATCATCGCGTTCAGCATTGGTAGAATCACTGCAAAGTAATAAGACGCCTTCTTGACCAATTTGAGTAAGTTTGTGAAACTCTGCAGGTGGACCAACAGGAGTAAAGTCAATTTTAAAATCACCTGTATGAAATAAAATGCCTAATGGCGTTCTAAAAACAATACCAAACATATCCGGTATCGAGTGAGTTAAACGTATAAAAGAGACAACCGTGTTATTAAAAGTATACTTATAATAACTTTTAAATTCTTCAATGGGTGGTACTGTTGATAAGTTGTGTTCATTGAGTTTATGTTCTATAAAATCAACAGCAATCCCTGCGGCATATATTTTAGGAATTTTAACTTGTTTTAATAAATAAGGGATACATGATCTGCATGCAGAATAAGCATTAAATTAAGCGCCTTAACAGCAATAGGATTAGGCACATATTCACGCATTGGTACTGAAAACATCATATTTAGAAAATTCTCAAC
>JAQCDH010000095.1 GCA_027620815.1 Bacillota bacterium
GGAGCAATGTTATATCTTGGTAAGTCATGAAATGAGGTGTTTTCAATGTCAAAGTGTGTTTCCAGTAATTCTAGTAATTGAGCTTCATCATGAAGTGTCATACGGCCGCACATGTTATAACATCCTACCGATAATCTTTGTATAAATAGGTATCATTCTAGGTTCAGTGATATGATTTAAATAATCATTTAAATCAAACCATTTGAGTCCTAAGTGTTCATCTTCGTTATGTAGTAGAGGTAAAGAATCGTCTGCAAGTAATCCATACGTAATATTTAAATGAAGATGATCAGGAATATATTTCCCTTTTTTAATGTGATTGCCGACATACACAACATCCAGTGAAATCGGATCTTTCATCACTTCTAAAAAGGTTTGAAGACCGGTTTCTTCTGTCGCTTCTTTTAAAGCAACATGTAAACAATCAGGATCATCATCATTATGCCCACCAAACCAACCCCATGATTGATAAATCTGATGAAAGCCTAAGAGTACTTTGGTTTGATCTTGATTTAAAATCATCACGGATGATGTCACATGCGCAATGAAGTTTTCTCTAGATAACGCATTATCAAAGGTGGTGATATGATCAAGAATTAACTTTTGGTCAGCGATTTCTTGTTCTAACAAAGGGATGAAGTTTTTAAAGACATCTTTATAATGTGACATTGAACTGAAATCCAAATTCATCTTTAATATTGCCATACTGTATATCTAATAATAGTTGTTTGAGTTTTTTTGTGACTGGACCAATCGACTCTGAAATATGATAGACCTTCTCTTGATACGTCAGTGATCCAATGGGTGCAACGGATGCGGCGGTGCCGCATGCTGCCATTTCATCAAAGGTTTCTATGTCTGTTAGAGGAATTTGTGTTTCTAAAACATTGAGTCCTAAAACATCTTTGGCAAGTATTTTTAATGTATCATTGGTAATCGATTTTAAAATAGAACTTGATTTTGGTGTATAGTACGTATTATCTTTAATTCCAAAAAGATTGGCACTACCAAACTCATCTAAATATTGGTGTGTAGCTGGATCTAAAAATAAAGCATCTTCATACCCTTGACTTTTTGCATCAAACTGGATTTTAAGGGCACCACCATAATTACCACCGACTTTATAAGGTCCAGTGCCATTTGGTGCTGCACGGTCATCATCAACAATTAAAAACTTCCCTGCTGCATCACCATTAAAATAAATGCCGACAGGCGCAACAAAGACACCAAAGAAATAACTTGGTGCTGGACGTAATCCTAAATTATGTCCGGTTCCAATCATAAAAGCACGGACATATAAACTCATACTTGGATCATAATCTGGGATGTGTTTCGCGTTTCTTTTTACGGTTTCAGTGACGGCATACATAAACTGTTCATCAGACACTTCAGGCATCATCATGCGTCTACATGACATACGAAAACGCTTGGCGTTTTCTAGTGGTCTAAATAAATTAATCCCACCATCTTTTCTTTTAAAAGCTTTCATGCCGTCAAAAGCTTGTTGGCCATAATGAAGTGAGGTTGCTGACATTTCAATGTCAATATTAGGATTTGACGAAAAAATTGGTTCTAACCATTGACCGTCTTTGTAATGTTGATGATAATAATGATCAACAATTTTAAATCCAAATGCTTTATTTGCCATGAGATTCTCCCATCATATCAGAAAGGCGCATACTGCCTTTTCTAGTCATTTTTTTAATATGTGAAACATGTCTAAACCGTAATGCAGATAAGGTTTCATTATATGAGATATTTCTAACTGGTTCATACCCAAGTGTGCCTAAGTATTCAAAGCCAGAATCTCTTCTGATTTCAAGTTTATTACCATTTGATTTAGGAAGTAGAATCCATAAAAGACCGTCTTGTTTAAGTAAAGCAAGGTGTTTGTCTATTTTTTCTTTTAACATGTGTTTCGTATCCACATAAAGTAACATCGCATCATAGAGATCATTTTTGTTAAAGTTCATGAGAAGTTTATCATCGTAAAAAACAGTCATCGACTCTTTGATTTGAAGTTTTTTTAGTGTGTCATTCATATGATGTCACCATATAAAGTAAATTGATTGACATAATGATGTTTAATGTCTTGTTTTGATAATGTAGAACTGTTAAACGTATGGATGTGATCTAGATGAATTCTTACCTTATATCCTAGAAAATGACCTGTTTTAATGGTTGCATCCACACAATATTCAATTTGATACCCGCAAATATCAATGGTATCAATGTTTTGATGTTGTAAGATTTCATGAAGTGATGTTTCATAAAACGCACTATGATGATACTTGATAATGACTTGATTATTAACAAGAGTTAACGCGTGATGGAATTGTGAAGTAGGTTCATTTGGATCAAATTCAGACCCTATTTCTAAATGTCTAATATAATACACGTGCTCTTTAGGATATGTTGAAATAAGATCATTGATTGAAGCAATCGTTTGACTCACACTTTCATCTTGACTTAAACATAAAGCTTCTTGTATATCAATCACAAGTAATGCTTGTTTCATCATAACTCCCTAATACTATTATACATGAAGATTAATCTTTTACTTTTGGTCTTGAAAAAAATGAGGGTTTAAATTCAATCATATTTGCTATTTTAAAGATAGCAATGTCACTGATTCTACTTGAGCAGTTTGAGGAAACATATCAAATGGAATCACTTTTTTAATGTCATAAAGT
>JAQCDH010000096.1 GCA_027620815.1 Bacillota bacterium
ATGGTGATGAATGAATTGAGAGTTTAATTTCATTTGTTTTATGTTTATCGTTTTTTTAAATCATTTATCATATATAATAGAAATAGAGGAGAATACTATGAAAAAAATACTTCTTTTAGTTTTTATAATATTACTTTCATTTGCTGTTGCTTCATGTACTCAAGAGATTATTCATAACGATGATGACTCACACTTACAACTTGCATACATTGATAATTACACTCAGTTAAAATTTTTAATTGAAGAAACCAATGATTATAAAAATCGTTTTTACCCTGAAGTAACTACCGATGGTTTAGAATCAGATGGCTCTACCAATTCAAATTATTCAACCACCAATGTACAAGTTCAAGGGATAGATGAAGGTGACATTATAAAAGTTGATGGTGAAAGAATCTATACATTAAGTTATGATCGCTTCAATGTCATCGATGTCACCACAAATGAAATGACATTACAATTATCAAAAACACTTGAAACCTCTAGAAGTGGTGAAAGTTACACATATTACCAAGAATTATATGTCACTGACAGTTATGTGATTGTTGTTGGTCAACGATTTTCTTACTATTTACAATCCTTTGATGGTGATACAAAAGAAGGTGCGTTTATTGACATTGCACCTTGGTATTATTACGGATTACCAGAAACCATTGTTGAAATTTATGATATTGAATCTTTAGTCATAACAGATACATTTACAATCACCGGTTATTTATCAAGTTCAAGATTAATTAATGATCATTTATATGTGCTTACGCGTCAAGATATTTTAATTTTTGAAGATATTGATCCAAGACCACAAATCACGCATAATACAGATACTTACATTCAACCTTATGAAAACATACAGTACATCCCTGATGCATCTTCACTTGAAAACTACACCAATATTTTGTTTCTAGATTTAGAAGATGAGATGAATTTTCAATTAAAAACGTATTTAGGACAAGGTTACTGGGGACATACTTATGTCACGTTTGATAGCATCTTTTTTGCTGGTAACTCGTATAATTTTAATGAAGAAACCAATACTTATGAATCGATTGGTATGCTTATACGTTACGAGATTTTAGAGGATGGTTCAATTACCTTTGGTGGCTTTCAAACATATGAAGGCTATGTTATTAATCAATTTGCAATTGATCAATATGATGAAACCATTAGACTAGTTACCACAGAAGGTTGGGGTGAGGATGTCATCAATCGACTTTATATATTCAAACTTGATTTTAATGAACGTGAAGAACCTGTATTAACCTTACTATCTTTACTAGATGAAGGTATCGGTAAACCTGGAGAAACCGTCAGATCAGTGCGTTTTAATGAAGATATTGTCACTGTTGTGACATTTGAACTTACGGATCCACTTTATATTATCGATTTATCTGATCCTTCAAACCCTACCATTACAAGTGAATTAGAAATTACTGGATTTGCAACCTATCAACATCCATGGAAGAATGACACACTGATCAATATTGGTTATGAAACCGATAGTAATGGACGCATCATTGGGTTAAAAATTGCATTATTTGATACATCAGATCTTTTTAATTTAACTCAAATTGGACGTGATGTGACCTTTTTAAATGGTGAACACAGACAGTCCTATTCTGAAGCCCTTTATAATCATAAGGCATTACTGTTTAGTGAGACACATGATTTCTTCGGATTTGCAATGACTCGATTTCAGTACATACAAACCGAAACGTTTTCAACCAATGTTTATTTAAGTGAATACATGTTATTTGATGTTGATACAGAAAATGCCGAAGCACCCATATCTGTGAAAGCAACTTTTTCTCATCAACACTTTATTTCTGAACATTTTGATTTAAATAATGATGATTATCAAATCATATACGCTTTCCACATACAAAGAGCGGTATATATCGGAAATACGTTTTATGTGATTTCTAATGGTGGGATTACTTCTTATGACCTCGATAATCTCAGTATCATGAAAGATGAGCTATTGTTACTAACTGTGTATTCATAAAAAAAAGAAGCTGTATGTAATCATACAGCTTCTTTTTTTAAACAACTTGTTTATGCGTCATATCTAAGACAACCTTACTTATCGCAATGAAAATGACGTAAAATTCTAAGCGACCTAAAAACATTCCAAATGTCCCTGTCCAAAGTAAAAAGTTTGGCGCAGAAGCATTTAATATTCCAACAGATAAACCGACCGTTCCTAATGCACTCGCAAACTCAAATAAACTGTTTTCAAATGAATGCCCAAAAAGCATGATCATAAATGCACCAATAAGTAACACAACAATATATGTTGTAATAAACATATAGTTTTGAGTGATATCTTCTTGTTCAATCACCATTTTTTTACCTAACCGGTTAATGAACTTCGTTCGAACCGTTTTTTTATGACTTAACATATCTTTGACTTGCCAATATTGAGATTTTACCATTAAACCAATTCGATATTGTTTAATCCCTCCAGCTGTTGATCCTGTGCCAGCACCTAAAATCATCGTTAAAATAATGAGGAAAAATAAAACTGACGGTAGTCCGGTAAATCCTTCAATATTTTGATAACCTGTTCCTGTAATCGCTGAAATCAATTGGAAACTTGAAATACGTAATGATTCCCCAAATGCTAAGTTCATTTGATTCATAACATTGATTGTTGCAAAAAATATCGAAACAAATGCGATAATCC
>JAQCDH010000097.1 GCA_027620815.1 Bacillota bacterium
CGCTTCTTGAAACATTAATGTCCTCAATTTCTATCCTTATTATATTTCAAAATAGTGGGAAATTAAAGCTTTTCACTTATATATTGACAATACTCTCTCATTGTGTATAATATAAATGGTTTTGTTTACAAACATTGAACTATTAGTTTAGTATGATTAAACAAAAAGCCGATATAACATCATTATATTCAACCACATTAAACAAGGGAAGTGTCGATGGAAAAAGAACCATTAAACAATGTAAAAAATACGCAAAAACTTGATGAACCACTCATAAAACTTATTGATTTAACAAAAGAATTTAATGGACAAGTCGTCTTACGTGGTATTGATTTAGAAATAGAAGCAAATGAATTTGTTACGTTTCTAGGACCTTCTGGTTGTGGCAAAACAACGACACTTCGTATTATTGGTGGATTTGTTGAACCTTCACAAGGCGATGTTTTATTTCAAGGTCAATCTATTTTAGGGATTCCTTCCCATAAAAGACCAACAAATACTGTCTTTCAGAGATATGCATTATTTCCACATTTAGATGTTTATGATAATGTAGCATTTGGATTACGTGTGAAACAAGAAATGCTCGGTCGTTTTACGAGAATTAAAGATTTAAAGAAATCACTCAAAGTAGAATCGAATTCAAAAGGCTTAACTAAAACTGAATTTAAATCATTATTTCAAAATCAAAAACAAACATATCTAGATAATGTTCAAAAGATTAAAGACGATATGGACGAGAAAGTACGTAAATATTTAAAGCTTGTTGGACTTGAAGGTTATGAAAATAGACGTGTACATAAATTATCAGGTGGTCAGCAACAACGTGTAGCAATTGCACGTGCACTTATTAACGAACCTAAAGTGCTATTACTTGATGAACCACTTGCAGCACTTGACTTAAAACTACGTCAAGAAATGCAATATGAATTAAAAGAAATCCAAAGACGTTCAGGAATCACTTTCGTTTTTGTCACACACGATCAAGAAGAAGCACTGACAATGAGTGATAAAGTGGTTGTTATGAATCACGGAGAAATTCAACAAGTAGGAACACCTGTTGATATTTATAATGAACCTGTCAATAAATTTGTTGCAACATTTATTGGTGAATCAAATATCATTGAAGGCGTCATGAAAACTGACTTTTTAGTTCACTTTGATAACCAAGATTTTACATGTATAGATAAAGGATTTGCGCTTAATGAAGACGTTGACATTGTCATACGTCCTGAAGATATTGATATAGTCGAAATCAAAGATAGTTGGATTCATGGCATCGTGACAGATGTCGTATTTAAAGGTGTGCATTATGAAATTGATGTTAAAACAAATGCACGTACCTATACCATCCATACAACCGATGTACAACCTTTAGGGAAAGAAGTTGGACTATCATTTTTACCTGAAGATATCCATGTGATGGAACAAAACCTAAAATGAAGACAAAGCGTAAATGGACTTTTGAAGGGTTTTTAGGATTTCCCTATCAAGCTGTCATTGGTATTCTAATATTAATACCAATTGTATTAATGCTCATTTATTCTTTCCAATCACGTGCATCCTCTCAAACATTTACACTTATCTTTACACTCGATAATTATTTAAGATTTATTAACGAGCCTATTTTTGTAAGTCTCATGGTTGAATCGATTGGACTTGCATTTGTTGCAACTGTCATTTCAGTGCTTATTGGATATCCGCTCGCTTATATTATTGCAAGATCAAACACCAAAACTAAAACACTACTCATTTTGCTTATTACAGCACCAATGTGGATCAATATGTTACTTAGAACGAAGGCACTTGAACAAGTGATTTTAATGACTGCACCTCAACTAATTGGAACGAATGTTGCCATTATCATTGGGATGACTTATGTGTATTTACCATTTATGGTGCTTCCGATTTATACAGTATTATCAAAAATAGACATGAGTTTATATGAATCTGCATCTGATTTAGGTGCAAATAAACTTCAAACACTTATTAAAGTTATTATTCCATTAAGTATATCTGGCGTATTATCAGGCATTATGATGGTGTTCTTGCCTTCAGCAACAACACTAGTTGTTCCTAAATATTTAGGAGCAGGAAGGTTTTTAATTGGGAATCTCATTGAAAATGCGATGATTGCACAAGGTGATTTCGGTTACGGATCATCCATTGCCCTACTCATGGCTGGACTCATCTTAATCTTCTTATACTTAATTAAAAAAGTTGATAAATATACGGAGGGTGGCGATGAGTAAACATACCTTCACTTCTAAAACGTTTTTATCAATTGTCTTACTTTTGATTTATATTCCGATTATCAGTTTAGTGGTCTTTAGTTTTAATGACTCGAAGTCACTTATCCAATTTACAGGGTTTTCTCTCGAATGGTATGTTAAGCTTTTTGAAAGTGGCACCATCATAGATGCTGTCTTTACGACCATCTTTGTTGCAATTATTTCAACGATTGCATCAACCTTCATTGGAACACTAGGTGCCATTAGCTTAACTAAAAATAAGAAGTGGTTACGTGAATGGACACTTAATTTCAACAACATTCCAATTGTGAACCCTGAAATTGTCACAGCGATTAGTTTCTTTGTTTTATTTGGTGCGTTTCAAATTGAACGTGGACTC
>JAQCDH010000098.1 GCA_027620815.1 Bacillota bacterium
TCTGATGTTAAAATCATTTGAGTTAAAAATTCCAACAACACATTCATTAAGAACTATCCGAGTTTATGACCCCGAAACATGTAATGAAGAGCGTCCATGTGATGTCTTATTCATGCATGATGCTCAAAATTTATTTGATGATGAGATGAGTTATCATGAGGTTTCATGGCGCGTGATTGAAGGATTAGAAAAAGCGAATGTTAAGAACATGATCGTTGTTGGCATTGATAATTCACCCACTGAAAGAATGAATGAGTATAGCCCTTATGAAACGAATATTGAATTAAAAAATCGTTTTATAAAAGGGACTGGTGGTAAAGGGTTTATCTATATCGATTTTATTGTTGATGACGTATTGCCTGTAATTAAAAACCGCTATCATACTTCAGAAAATTACTATATGGCTGGAAGTTCCATGGGGGCTTATATCTCGATGTTTGCAGCCATGAGATATCCATCGTTATTTAAGGGGATAGGGTGTTTTTCTATTTCATCATGGTTTAATGAAGATCAATTTCTTAACGATTTAAAAGCGTCTACCCTACATCTTGATACGTCATTTTTTATTTCTGTAGGTGATCAAGAAACGTCTTCAGATGATCTTAAAGAATTTCCAGAAATTTATATCAATAATTCAAAGCATGTTTTTGAAGTACTAGAGAACAAAGGTATGAAACGTGTGTCGTTTCAAATTGTCAATGGAAAACACAACGAAAGACAGTGGATGAATTTATTTCCTGAATTTATCAAATTTATGATTCAATCATCATAAAAAAAATGGATTTCAAAATGAAATCCATTTTTTTATTTCTAATTACTTAATCATTAACAACGGTAATAACGATTGAATCAATGGTGATGATCCCAAGTCCTGCATTTTCCATATCTCCAAGGAAAATCCCTACTTTCGTATCATCATTATCTTGAGTCGGTGTAAAGGTATAGGTAAATGTTTGAAATGCGCCTGTGATACTTTCAGTGATTTCAAAATATTTTACAAAACCAGCATCGGTATTTTCCACAAAGAATGTAACATCACGGCCACCAACAATGGATGTTTTTACCGTAAATGACACTTGATAGGTGACACCAGCAGTGACATAAAATCCACCTAGTTGAATGTTCTCTTGATAAAATGCACCAGTATATGCACTGACGTTTGCTTCTAAATACCCACTTGCATTATGTGTTAATGCAACATTACCTTCTGTGTTCCAACTTGATATATCACTAGACGTAAAGGTTTGATTTGGAAAATCTGTCAACATCACATTTTCTGTTTTTTCACCAGTTCTAGTTAATACGATAGAATTAATGATGACTGAACCAGGATTGGCGCCAGGCAGATTGGCTCCTAAAAAGACTCCGATCATTCCTGTTGTTGTATTAGATGTTGTTTGAAAAGTGAATGTAAAATCTTGATACGTTGTTGTTAACGAAATTTGTTGTTCAAGTAATTTTGCTGCACCTTGTGATGGTTCTGCAAAAACAACAACATCACGCCCACCTTGAATCGCTGTTTTCATTCTAAATGTGACTTGATAGGTGTATCCTTTTTCAAACGTTTTTCCTGGTTGAGCAAATAAAATATCCCAGAAATTCATTCCAATCATATTAACATAAATATCAACTTCACCGTTTTCATTGGTCACTGTCACATCACCATTTGGAATCATCCATGCATCAAATACATTCGCAGCAGTAAAGTCTGGATTGATGATTTCCCACCCTGTTTGTCCAATAGATTCAACAGTGGATCCACCAATCGGTAATACCGTAATCGTGATCTCTTTACGGTATAATTGACCATTGATACGTAACTCCATCCAAACCATATAGCTACCAGCTTGAATCATACGGTTTTCTGCATTTAATAATAAATTATGCAAAATCAGATCTGGTGTGATCGTCAAATAATTACTACCGTCATATGCAACAAAGTAAAGCATGAAGTTTGGCATATAATCACCAACATCAAACTCCGTTTGTTTTTGCGTGTTGATGTAAATACCAGCTTGACCTTCAGTAACGATATCACTGTAATCAATACTTGTGTCAGATACGGTGATATTAATGGTTAATACATCACTGCCAAAACGTGCGGTGACTGAATACACACCTGGTGTTGTCATGATATTACTTGCATCAAGTGGTAGCGTATGCTCAATCATAGAATTACTTACTGATGAACCATTTGCGGTAAAATAACTAGAAAAATCTGGTAATGAATCTCCTACTTCAAAATTAGTTTTTGAACCAGCAACTAGTTTAATTCCGTTTTCATTTATTTCTTCTTCTACATCAATGGCTTCACATGTATTTGTTGTTTCATCATAAAGCTCATTTGAGGTACAGTTTGGAACGACTTCACAAATAGATCCAACGGCAACCGTTCCTTCACCACATGCAACTGGTGTACTTGAACATGCTTGTAATACAAGAACCATTGCAAGAAGTCCTAATGCCATTATTTTTTTCATATAATCTCCTTATTTTGTTTCTACTCGTGTAATGATGATTGAATCAATAATCACGGTTCCAACATCATTTGCAAAAAATAATCCTACTTTTGTATCGTTGTTATTTGTAAGTGCCACAT
>JAQCDH010000099.1 GCA_027620815.1 Bacillota bacterium
TCAATGCGTAAATAACGAACACCATTTTCAATTACAGAAGCATCATCAATAAAAAATCGCATGAGTTGTGGAGCAAGTGGAACGACAACGATCGTTGCGACTAACATAATGGCGGTTCCAATAAACATTGCTTTACGCATTGTTTCAAAAACTCTATCATAACGTTTCGCACCAAAGTTTTGTCCAACTATAGTAACCGTTGCAACACTTAATCCAAACGTTAAAAGAAGTGCGATTTGTTCAATACGTAATGCTGTTCCGTATCCGGCAACAGCAACATCACCACCGTATAAAACAACAAATGATTGAATAATAAAAATTCCTATTGAAACCGTCGTAATGTTAACGAATGCTGGAAATGCTTGTTGAATCAATTCATAAACAACCTTAAAAGAAAATTTTTCTAATCGCATTAGTTCCATTTTAAATGCATCGTTTTTAAAAACTTTATACGTTAAATAGATAACACCTATGAATTGAACGACAACGGTTGCTACAGCAATTCCTTGAACACCTAAACCAGGCAAACCTAAAGCTCCAAAAACGAGTAATGGATTAAGGAAGAGATTTAAGAAAAATCCTAAAATTAAGAAATTACGATAAGGTTTGGTTTCTCCAAGAGATGCTAAAAAACCATTTAATGCATAATTTAAACTAAAAAATATAGCACCAAAAAATATCGTTTGAATATACTGGGTTGCAAGTGTTAATGTCTCTCCACTAGCACCTGATATTTTTAATAAAGGTTCACTGAGGAAAATAAATAATATACCAGCAATCAGTGCACTCACAACACTTAGTAATAATACATTTTTAAAATATCGATGCACCAATTGTTCATCGTCTTTACCCCGCGCATTTGACAGAAGTGCATTGGTAGCAGTACCAATACTTGATGATAAACCAATGACGATTAAATAAATAGGAAAACTAAGTGAAAGTGCTGTTAATGCAAGTGCACTCGTTTGACCAGCATACCAAGTGTCAACAACATTAAACAGTGTATTAAAAATGAATCCTACCGATGCAGGAAGTCCAACAGTAATGATGAGCTTCGAAATAGAACCTTCAAGTATTTTATTTTTCATTTTTTCTCCTTGGAATTGGTTATCAACATGAAATTGCTAATAACAATTTTTTGTAATATAATTGCATTTTCAATATTAAATTATCCCTAGGGTACATTTCAAGGTATTAACACTTCTTGATTCGTTCCATAAAATATATCTTCATGCGAAGATAAATCTTTGCATAAGGACTCAAATTGTTCCCATTTAGAGGAGCTATCACATTCAAAACTATGTCCCCAAATATATAAAATCTTAGGTTCTTTTGAATCCATTGAAAGAAAACTTTGAATTAAATCAGGTAGTCTTGTATCAAAGATATGACATGTGGGTTTAAACCTTAACATGTCTTTTTGAAGGTCAAATTGATAGTTTGACAAAATGGTTCTCGCATATATAATCTTATGATCTTTTAAAACAGATACTACGCTATCGTTAAAATCTCCAAAAGGATACGCCATGCCAATAACTGGATAGGATACATGAGCTTGGATAAAAGCTTTATCTTCTTTAATTTCTATATCCATGTCCGCTTGATTTAAAGATGGAAGCGACGGATGGTTTTTAGAGTGTATGGCTATCTCATGACCTTCATAAAGAGAAACCATCTCTTCCATCGAAAGTCTTATTTTATTTCCTTTTTCATCTTTAAGACCGCAAAGTCCTGAATTAATGTTGAAAGTAGCTTTTAATCCATATGTATTGAGAATACGGACTAAAATTCTATCTTGTACTGTGCCATCATCAAAACTGAATGTGATGGCTTTTTTAAAACGATTATCCCAAGTCATATATATTCTCTTTTCAATGTTAAGATGGTATACATATTTTGTTGATTTTTTTCAAAATAATTAAAGTATTAACTAGAATTATTATACCAAATTTAGGGTATTTTCGTTCTTTAAGAGGGTGAAATTAATCATATTTTAAATATTTACCACGTCTGCCACTAGTACCACGCCTATAAAAGAGAATAGACCTTAGAAAATTTATGTATACATAAGCACGAAATTTCACTGCCTTTTTTCAGTTATGTATTAAAGTTATTCATCTTTTCATCAAAACTGCTTATGTTGTCATAAGTTTTTGAGTCTTTTGAAATCTTCAGATTTTTAGAAAAAAGATGTTCTATTTCTCTTGATTTTATGATGCACTCAGTTCTACTTTTAAAGCCCGGTAAAAAGAAAAAAGTCCATCTCGTTGCTGAGACAGACTATCACTTATAAAATTGGTGACCCGTACTGGTTCACGATTTTTCCCGAGTAAGCTAATCGTTTTAGATTGACTCTACATATTCCTTAAAATTATTAAGCATCGATTGCCAGACTCTTTGTTGTACATCTATGGGAGTTACTTTTTCAGCATCAAACAATAACGTAATGTTCGTTTGATTACCTAGATTTTTAAAGTTAGTTTCTAATACTCTATTGTCATCAAAATGAAAACGGATCAAGGTTGGAGTTTCTATGATATCGTATGTCACTGTAATCTCACGCCCAACTGATTGATCTTTAGCTTGCATGTAGAAACTA
>JAQCDH010000013.1 GCA_027620815.1 Bacillota bacterium
GTTTTAAGGGGATACTTAGGTATCCCCCTTCTTTTTTTATATGGTCTTGAAATCGCTATCATTTCTTGTTATAATAAAAAAAAACAGCGGGAGAAATTGAATATGGAGAAAGACATTTTAGAAGTACAGAGAAATCTCCTTCATAACATTCTAAAAGAAGTGGGTTCAGACGCTTTAGATCACGTTATGGAGGCATTTAAGATTGTCTATACGTATGATGCAATTAGTTTAGAAGGTCAAAATCGTATTCCATTTGAAGATGTAAAAAAATTAATCGAGAGAAAAACACTTTTAGAATATTCAGAACGAGAACAAAAAGAAGTATTAAATCATTTAAAAACATTTGAAAAAGTCATCAACATGCTTGATCATAAAGAACATCTCACTGAAGATAAATTAAAAGACTTACATGAAATGATAGTGGATGGTATTTTTCAAGGTGGTGTTTACAGAAATGTCAATATACAAATGATGGGTTCAAGTCATCAACCAACCGATCACGCTAAAGTCTATGATCGTATGCATAAATTATTTTCATCACTTGATACAACATCTTTTGAAACCCCACTAGAAGAAGCCGTATATATTCATGCAACGCTTGCTAAAATTCATCCTTTTTTAGATGGTAACGGCAGACTTGCGAGAATCGTTTTAAACTATTACTTAATGAAAGCAAATTATTTGCCAATCTCAATACCTATCCGACTTAAAGAGACTTATATTGAAAAACTTGAGATCTTTAAAAGTGAAAAAAACATTGCGCCTCTAAAAACTTTTTTTGAAAACTTACTCATTGAACGTTATGAAGATGTCATCAGTGCATTAGAAATCTCTAAATAAAGATAAAAAGTGAGGATAATCCTCACTTTTTTTATCTTATATGATACAATACAAATGGTGAAACTATGGCATTAATACAAGGATTTAACTACAAATGTTTGGTCGATAGAAAAACTGATATTGGCTTTGCAATTATATGTGAAGACGAAGAAGTTTTTTTACATGCAAAAGAAGCGCATGAACTAGAAATCGGTCAAATGATTGATGTCTTTTTATACATGGATGCATACAAGAGACTCGCTGCAACCATGGATAAGCCAATTATTAAAGTAGGTCAAAAGGGCTTCCTTGAAGTAATGTCAATTGAAGAAAACTTAGGAATCTTTTTAAATAACGGTATTAATAAACACGTCTTACTTTCAAAAGATGATTTACCGCTAAACAAGACTTACTGGCCAAAAGTAGGAGATAGCGTTTATGTTGAACTTAAAGTAAAAGCAAGACTTTATGTTGAACTCGCCATTCCTAATTTACCTTATGAGAAGCTAGACGTTTTAAAACATTATGAAGGACAAATTAACGGGTTTCATAAAGAGGGGATGCGCTTTATTACAGAACATTTAACTCCTGTATTCATCCATGAATCTCAATATGATAAACGATTACCCATCGGCACTAAACTGTCATTAAAAGTCATTCATGAATCAAATAAAGGATATACTGGAACATTACTTCAAGCAAAAGAAAATAAAAGACTCACAGATGCAGATGTCATCATGGCATATTTAGAAGCACATGATACCATGCCTTTAGATGCATCGAGCACTTCAGAATCGATTGAAGAGATGTTTCAAATGAGCCGAAAAGCATTTAAACGCGCGTTAGGTTATTTATATAAAATGAGAAAAATTACGTTTGTTGACGGACAAACAAAGCTAATAAAGGATTAAGACTATGTCAAAGAAATTTGTATCAACCATTACCTCACAAACCGAAGATTTTGCAAAGTGGTACACAGATGTCTGCATGAAAGCAGAGCTCATGAGTTATAGTGATGTCAAAGGGTTTATTATCTATCGTCCTTATGGCTACGCGATATGGGAAAACATTCAACAATATTTAAATACAAAATTTAAACAAACAGGTCATGACAATGTGTATTTACCATTACTCATCCCTGAATCACTTTTTCAAAAAGAAAAAGATCACGTAGACGGTTTCGCACCAGAAACAGCAATGGTCACAACAACTGGTAAAGAAGAATTAACCGAACGATTAATTATTCGTCCAACTTCTGAAGTTTTATTTTGTACACATTTTAAATCCATTGTTCAATCTCATCGTGATTTACCTAAAAAATATAATCAGTGGTGTTCAGTCGTCAGATGGGAAAAAACAACTCGTCCATTTTTACGTGGTAAAGAATTTTTATGGCAAGAAGGTCATACCATTCACGCAACTGAACAAGAAGCGAAAGATGAAACCATGGGGATGCTTTCTATTTATGAAACATTAGGTAAAGAATTACTCGCCATTCCTTTTGTGACAGGTCGTAAAACCGAAAAAGAAAAATTTGCAGGTGCAGAAGCAACGTATTCTATTGAAGCACTTATGCCAGATGGACAAGCACTACAATCAGGAACAACCCATTATTTTGGTCAAGGATTTGCAAAAGCATTTGACATTTCTTATCGTGATCAAGACAATCAAGAACAATTCGTGTATCAAACATCATGGGGTGTGTCAACTCGATTACTTGGTGCAATTATTATGGTCCACGGTGATGATGATGGTCTTGTGATGCCACCTTATGTCGCACCAACTCAAATTGTAATCGTCCCAATTTCAAATGATGAAGACGTTTTAACTACAGCACAAGATATTTATCATGGTTTAAAAGATCAATTTAGAGTTTCAATTGATACGTCTGATAAATCTCCGGGTTGGAAATTTAGTGAATATGAAATGAAGGGTGTTCCTGTTCGTATTGAAATTGGGAAAAGAGATCTTGCATTGAATATGGTCACTGTTGCAACCCGTTATAACCGTGAAAAAAAGCAAGTTTTAAAAGAAGATGTGGTTCAAATGATGCCATCACTTCTTCAAACAATACATGAAAGTATGTATGATAAAGCCCAACAATATGTTAATAAAAACACATATTATGTTTCTAATTATGATGAGTTTAAAGCAA
The DNA here is from genome assembly GCA_027620815.1 of Bacillota bacterium. Taxonomy (GTDB): domain Bacteria; phylum Bacillota_I; class Bacilli_A; order Acholeplasmatales; family Acholeplasmataceae; genus UBA8290. The sequence continues at coordinate 2,975 of JAQCDH010000013.1, forward strand.
GAATTAAATCAGGTGGCTATGTCGCTATGTCTGTACACCCAGAAGCAGAAGCAATTATTAAAGCAGACACACAAGCAACAGCAAGAGTTATTCCTTTTGATCAATCTCAACTTGAATCAACGTGTCCTGTTACAGGGAAACAAGCGTCTCAAGTCATTATGTTTGCAAGAGCGTATTAAAAAAGACATTACTTTCGTACATGTCTTTTTTTCTTTTCAGGGACAGGATCATATTTAGGTTTGAATAATGGATTACACGTTAATATTCGTTTTGTTGTTAGGTAAGATGCTTTAAAAAAGTTAAAGCGCTCATAACTTAAAAGTGCATAATGAGAACAAGTCGGCGTATGTCGACATTTATGATTTGAATGAGGAGATATATTTTTTTGATACCAGCGAATGCTTTTTATGGCAAGTTTTTTCATCATTACTCCAAAAAGATTATAACATTTTTAAATCGAGACGTTTCATTTAGAATAGATTATGTTATAATCAAAGTAACAAATGTAAACGTTTTCAGGAGGTTATATGAAAGAATATCAGACAAGTAACATTAGAAATGTTGCTATTTTGGGTCATCAGGGTTCTGGAAAAACAACCATGGCTGAAGCTATTTTATATGTTTCAGGAGCGGTTGAAAAACAAGGTGAAGTTGATAAAAAAACATCCGTTTCAGATTTTTTAGTCGAAGAACAAAATAAACTCTCAAGTTTATCAATGTCACTCATCCCTACGGATTTTCATGATCATAAATTTAACTTTTTAGATGTTCCAGGAAGTGATGAATTTGTAGGTGACTTATATCAAGCATTAAGTGTTGTCAAAGGTGCAGTCATTGTCATTGATGCAACCAAAGGGGTTGAAGTAGGTACGATACGCGTTTGGAAAGAAATTAGAAAAAGACATATTCCAGCTATTTTATTTATTAATAAAATGGATAAAGAAAATATTAAATTTGATGAACTTATTGAAGAGATTAGAGAAAAATTAGGTAAAAAAGCAGTTCCTTTCTGCTGGCCAATCGGAAAACAAGAAAATTTCGAAGGATTTGTCAATATCGTTGAGATGAAAGCAAGAATCTATGATGGTGTCACCTCTCATGATGCTGAAATTTGGGAAGAGAAAAAACCAAAAGTAGAAGAACTACGAAATATGATGCTTGAAAGTGTTGCAGAGACATCCGATGATCTTTTAGATAAATTTTTTAACGGTGAAACACTTACAGAAGATGAAATTAAAACAGGATTACGTCAAGGTATCATGAACGGTGAACTCACGCCCGTTTTAGTAGGAAGTGCATCAAAAGCAATCGGTATTAGAACCATGATTGATATGCTTTTTGATTATTTGCCAGCACCAAATGAACTTCATCCTCTAGAGGGTTTTACAAATAAAAACGAATCCGTATCCATTCATACAACAGAAGATGAACCATTTCAAGGATATGTCTTTAAAACAACAGTCGATCCATTTCTTGGAACCATGAGTTATATAAAAATTAATAGAGGATCCCTAAAACAAAAAGCGTTAGATATGATACATCCTTTAGGTGAAATTAAAAAATTAACAAATGTATTCTCTTTGCGGGGTAAACAACAACTTTTAAGTGATGTTTTTCATGCAGGAGATATATGTGTTGTTGCAAAAATAGAAGGTTTAGAAACTGGTAACTCAATAAGTGAACCTAAAAATGTCACCTATATACACCCAGTTGAGATCCCAAATCCAGTTATTTATATTGCAGTGCATCCTAAAAATAAAAATGATGAAGATAAAATTTCAAGTGCATTAACTAGACTTAATTTAGAAGATCCGACCTTTCAAATAAAAAGAAATAAAGAGACGCAACAGCTTTTAATTGGTGGTCAAGGAATGACGCATCTTCAATATATTTTAGAGCGCATGAAACTCATGTTTAAAGTCGATGTTGATATCGAAGAACAAAAAATTGTTTACCGTGAAACCATTAAAAAAGATGTTGAAGCAGAAGGAAAACACAAAAAACAATCTGGTGGTGCAGGTCAATTTGGTCACGTATTTATTAAATTTGAGCCTTCAACAGAACTTTTTGAATTCCATGAAGATGTCTTTGGTGGCGCTGTTCCTAAAAACTATTTCCCTGCAGTAGAAAAAGGACTTATTGAATCATTTGAGCATGGACCACTTGCTGGATTCCCAGTTATTAATGTGAAAGCGACATTATATGATGGATCCTATCATTCGGTTGATTCTAATGAATTATCGTTTAAACTTGCTGCAGCACTTGCTTTTAAAAACGCGTGTGAAAAAGCACAACCCACGATTTTAGAACCGATTGTTCAACTTGATGTCACCGTTGATGAAAAATTTGTAGGTGATGTGATGGGTGATATGAATAAAAGAAGAGGACGTGTTCATGGTATGAATCCTACTGAAGATGGTTCATATCAAGTGATTTCTTGTGAAGTACCAGAAGCTGAAATCGTTTCATACGCCATTGACTTAAAAGCAATGACGCAAGGAAGTGGACAATTTACACGTGCGTTTTTAAGATATGATGATGTCCCACAACAGTTAATTTCTAAGATTATTGAGACTTATAAAAAGTAAATAATGATGTTTTAAGTAAGATAAAGTAAGGAGGTCATATGCGTTGTATGCATTGTCAGAAATTACTTTATCCATATCAAAGCCCGTTTCAAACTCAAAAAGATGTTTACTTTATGTGTGAGTATTGTTTTAAAAAACATCCTATTTTAATTGAACATCAACGCATCGTTTTAAATCATACAGATATTATAATCATGCATATCATCATAGAAGACAAACTTTCGGTATTAACTGCGATGCATTATTTGATTCTTATTCATGATCATCCACATGAAATGATATTATGGTTAGAAGGAAAAGAAATTGAAGCAATCACTCAGTTTGAAAATATAGATATCGGTAACATGTTTATCTATCATGTCGAAAAAAACAAAGAGAGGTGGCTTATATGACATATGATATCCTAGGAAAAAATGGATTTAAAGTAACACCAGCCATTGAAGCTTATGTAGAGAAAAAATTATCAAAGATTGATAAATTTTTTCAGGAACCGATCAAACAAATTAGAGTCGTTATGAAAGTATATCCTAACTTTCATAAAGTTGAAGTAACCATTCATGCAGATCACGTGACCATTCGTGCAGAAGAAAAAGCATCAGATATGTATGAAGCGATTGATATCGTTGCTGATAAAATGGTGAAGCAAGTGAAACGTTATCATGATAAAAATCATGACCATGGCCACAAAAAGACGAATTATAATGATCAAATACCGATTGAAGAAATTGAAAAAGATGTCCTAGCAAAACAATTAGTGAAAAACAAAAAAATAAAATTAGAACCCATGTCGATTGAAGATGCGATTGAGCATATGGAACAACTCGATCATGATTTCTTTATTTTCTTAGATAAAAAAACACATCAGTCTAACGTATTATACAAACGAGAAGATGGTGATTATGCTGTGATTGAAACCGAGTTAGACAAAGAAAAAGACGCTTAGTTTAAGCGTCTTTAGTTTTTTCAAATAATGCAATGACTTCTTCAATATCAAGCTTGATAACATCAAGCGATTGATTCCAAAAAGCAGTATCAGAAACATCAATATTCATGGTTTTAGCAACATCTTCAACACTCGCTTTGGTTGTATAGGCAAGTAAAGTCTCGTATTGTTTTGTAAAAGGTTCAGGATTTTTCTCATATAAGCCGTATAAGCCTTTTCCAAAAAGTAAACCAAACGCATAAGGAAAGTTATAAAAATTTAATCCTGCACTATAATAATGAGGCTTCATCAACCACATATAAGGATGTTTTAATGATTGATTTAGACCTTTCCCATAGGCTTTTTCTTGAGCGGCTAACATCCATTTTTTTAAGGATGATACTGGCACGGGTTTGGTTGCTTCTTTAAATAATTCAGTTTCAAAATAAAATCTAGATAAAATATCAATAATGACTTGAGTATCGCCTTGAAGAGCATTTTCTAATACAAATAATTTTAAATGATCATCATTAATTGTTTTCAGTAAATATTGGTTAACGATTGCCTCGCAAAAAATAGAAGCAGTTTCAGCAAGTGGCATTGGATAAGACCAATGTAATGGATCGTTGTCTTTAATGATTTCACCATGGAAACCGTGTCCTAATTCGTGTGCTAGTGTTAAAATATCAGATAATGAACCAGTAAAATTAGTTAAAATTCGAGATTGACCAATTTGAGGCTGATTGGAACAAAACGCACCACCAATTTTACCAGGTCTTGGTTCAACATCAATCCATTCGTTATCAAATGCACGTTTTGCAAAGTCACCTAAATGATCACTAAATCCATAAAATGCCTCTAATACAAGTGCTTTCGCTTCTTCATAAGTATATGTTTTCGCACCTTTTCCAACAGGGGCAAACAAATCATAAAATGGTAAGCCCTCTTGATGCCCTAAATATGTCGCTTTCGCCTCTAAATATGCTTCAAAACTCGGACGGTATGATTCCATAGAAGTAATCAGTGCATCCAGTGTTTTTTGCGTCATCTTTGAGCTTTTTAGTGTTGGCTCAAGGGGAGAGGTATACCCTCTAAATTCATTCACAACATTCACTTCACGTTTAATATTGGTAATGCTTAACGCGACCGCATCTTCAACCGTTTCAAGTGCTTTAAGTTCTGCTTCATAACCATCTTTTCTAACAAGTGGATCATGTTCGTAGGCAAGATTTCGTACTTCAGATAAAGTGATGACTTGATCACGATAAGGCACTTTTAAGTTTGCTGTGAGCATATTTTGAAGTCTTCGCACTTGCAACTTCCCTGAGTTTTGTAAGAAGAAGTTCTTCAGATTCTGAAAGCATGTATTTCGCACCATCTTGCTCACGTTCTAAATTATAAAGATAGTTTTTAATGAGCGCGCTTTGTTGACTTAAAGCCTCTAAATCTAATGTTTTTAAATAACGTGTAAATAACACGTTTTCTTTGGTTGTTGATTTTAGAATACGATCTAAAGTTGCCATATATTGAAGCGGCTCTGGATCATTGACATTACTAGAATAGCGTAAGCTTGCATAAGCATAAAGTGTTCTGACATGCTTACTCATCGTCTCTTCAAATTGTAAGTAAGATTCTAAAAAATCAACAGGCGTCATGTCTTCTTTTTTTCCAATAAGGGATTTAAAAGAAGTCGTCATGTCCTCTAATTTTTTAATATCTTGTTGATAGGTATCATCAAAACCTTTATATAAATCATCTAAATTCCACATATATTCCTCCATGTCAAACATTATAGCATAAAAAAAGATGTTGTGAGGGGGATCACAACATCTTAGATATTAAGCCTTATTGAAACGTTCTTCAATAAGGTCCCAATCTACAATAGAGAAAAATGCTTGAATATAGTCTGGACGACGGTTTTGATAATTTAAGTAGTATGCATGTTCCCACACATCAAGTCCAAGTAATGGTGTTCCTAATGTTAACGGTGTGTCTTGATTTGGTGTTGATACCACTTCTAAAGCACCTTGATTATTTTTAATGAGCCATGCCCAACCTGAACCGAAGCGTGTCGCGGCTGCTTTAGCAAATGCCTCTTTGAATGCTTCATATGAACCGAAAGTCTCATTAATTGCGTTAGATAAATTGCCTGTAGGTCCTTCTTGATGATTGACTTTAAGTTGTGGCCAGAAAAATGAATGATTAAAATGTCCGCCACCATTGTTTCTTACTGCACCACGAATCGATTCTGGAAGTGCATCTAAATCTTTTAATAACGTTTCTAAGTCAGATGTTACTGCTGGTTCCTTTTCAAGTGCTGCATTTAAATTGTTAACATAACCCTGATGATGTTTTGTATAATGAATTTCCATCGTTTTTGCATCGATAAAAGGTTCTAACGCATCAAATGAATAAGGTAAAGCTGGTAATGTATAAGCCATAATTGTTGCCTCCTGTTTAATCTACACTTTCATTTTAAACGATAAACGTGTTAAATTCAAAGTTTTTACAAGGATTCACACAACTTAACAAACTCATCATCTAATTCAACCATGTAAGAATGGTAAGTTTTAACAGAAACCATCGAGCCGTGCATACCTGGAATTTTTTTTACATCTTTTTTTAATGCAACCATCACTTCAATTTTTGAAGCATGTTTAAGAGTTGAAAAATAAGCAGCATATTTTAATGCAGTTTTAAATGCGTTACTTTCATGAGGGGCACGACAAATCACATGACTACCTGGTGCATCTTTAACATGCATAAAATAATCATTTGGTCGTGATAATTCATGGGTCACATAGGCGTTAATATTGGCATTTTTCCCAACGAAAATGGTATGGCCGTCAACAATGATTTCAAGATGTTTTTTTGGTTTTACTTTTTTTAGTGTTGGTTTTTTAGAAATGTAGTGATGTTCATAAAGTAAACTTAAAATATCGTCATAAACCATGTTTTGTTCATTTAGATCAAAAATGAGTTGATTTAAAAAATCAATTTCAGATTGTGTTTCATGGATTTGATTTTCTAAGTGAGGTATTGCCCGTTTTGCTTTGTTGTAAGCATTTAAATATTTTTGAGCATGATCATGGACGCTTAATTCACGGTCTAATAAAATCTCTTCAACATGATCAACATAAGCTTTTGGGTTTTCATAAGTGTACAGTTTTTCGGCAATTAAATAATCATTTAAATGCGATTGATGATATGTAAGATCATCAATCAATTTAGGGAGTTTTGTTTCTCTCTTTTTTATTTGTTGTTTCAATAAAGCATCTGATAAGATGATTTGATGGTTGGTTTGCATCATATCATTGATTGAATCAAAGACACGACTACCCTCGACTTCAAAACTAAATCGTTTATTTCCCTTCATTGATGGTTTTAAGGCAATGTTATACGGTGATCGCTTAGCATTAAAGATTTTAAGTGATAAATCTTTACTCATGCCTTCGTAGACTGTTAATAAATCTTCACGGTTGATATCTGAATCATCAAAAGAGGTTAATTGTTTTTTAGGAGAAGGAAAAAAACTAAATGGTAAATGATAGGCAACACTTCGACCTGTCTCACTGATCATTTTTTTATAGGCCTCTAGGATCAAATGATCTTTAACTAAAATCATATTGGCGTGTTTTCCCATCATCTCGACAATGAGTTTATACGTCATCATGCCATCGAATGCATCATATTTTTCAAATGTGATGATGCATACACGGTCAGTTTGATGTTGTTTTATCGATTTAATTTGACTTCGAATCATTGTTTTTTTAAGCATCGATAGTATTGGATGCTCATCATACTTAATCTCTTTATAAGGTGTATAATACATTCGATTATCATTAGCATGAAGATCGATATAAAAGAGTTTTTTTTCTTTTTGATAATAGAGTTCAAAAATAAAAACATCATCTTTTAAATACATGATTTTATCCACACGATGCTGCACCAACACCTGATTATATTCATTTGTAAGATGATGCATCATAAGACCGTCAAAAGACATCTTGAAAACCTTTCATGAAAATACTTTACACAATCTATATTATCATATATAATAACATTTAGATAAGCAAGGGAGCAAGGCATGAAATTAAATGAACGCGGCTTACTCATTGTATTGTCAGGTCCATCTGGTGTTGGTAAAGGCACCGTAAGAAAAGCACTGTTTGACATGGAAGACCATGATTTAACCTATTCAGTCTCTATGACAACACGTCCGATGCGTGAAGGTGAAGTGGATGGTGTTGATTATTACTTTGTTTCAAAAGAAGATTTTGAAAAACGTATTTCTGAAAATGGGTTTTTAGAATATGAACAATTTTTTGGAAATTACTACGGGACACCTAGAGATAAAGTCGAACAACAACTTGAATTAGGTCACGAAGTCGTTTTAGAAATAGAAGTTCAAGGTGCACTAAAAGTGCGTAATCAAGTTAAAGACGCCGTCTTTATTTTCTTAGTGCCACCATCCAAAAAAGCATTAAAAGATCGATTGATGTCTCGTGGCACTGAAGATGATAAAACCATTGATACGAGATTAGCAAAAGCAGAAAAAGAATTTCAACTCGCTCACAAGTATGATTATATTGTTGTTAATGATGATGTTTATAATGCAGCAGATAGAATTTTAGCAATCATTCGTGCAGAGCACGCCAAAACAGAAAGATCGATTTATAAATATAAGTCGATTATAGAAGGAGATTTATGAGTAATAAAGACGGATTAAGATACCCATCCATTGATGCTTTGTTGGATAAAATACCATCAAAGTATAAACTTGTTTATGCTGCTTCAAAAGTTGCAAGACTACTAGAAGAGGCAAATTTAGAAGTAGAAGATTCTATTTCTGAAAAAAGTATCGGTGTTGCATTAGAAGAGATTATTGCAGGACGCGTTACCATTGAATTTGAATAAAAAAAGCGCGTATGCGCTTTTTATTTTATTTATGTTTTATATTAACCAAAAATTGAGGCAACATCAGGTAAACTAAAGGCGTCTACTCGTTCATAGGTACTTAACTCTGTTTCATCTGGTAAAAGGAGATCATCTTTTGTATATAGGAAATCAAGTAAGATATCAATGGTTAGAGAAACATCTAAAGCTTCAGTATTTTCAATCAGTCCATTCACTGGAATGATTAAAGATGCTAATTGCGACGTGATGGTTGCATAAACGATAAAACCTTCTACAATAATAAGTTCAATTTGCGCATTAATAGAAACATCTTGAATAATATTATCAATGGTAATTGGAACGGTTAAATAATGACCATATTCCATTTCATGGACTTGAAGTAAAGTGATTTGCGGTTCGATAAAGCCAATGAGTGTTTCAGGGGTAATCTCAATTGAGAAATCTAAAAGTACAGGTAATTCAAACGTTGCTTCAGTTGTTGTCATTACTTGGTTTTCTTCAGCAGTAATTCGAAAAGGTGGATTAGATAATTCTATTTTTGAGGTGAAATACGTATCTGTGAAATTATCAAAAAGCTGTAAAAAGAGTTTCAATCTTCCTGATAAACCACCTGTATCAATGAGTTGTTCATAACCAATGGTATTAAGATCAATTTCTTCAAATGAACGAAAATCAAGTGTATCTATATAATTGCGCGTAATGATGTTTGAAAATCTTAAATCTAATGGATCATCAAATGTATCATTGGATTGTAAGCTTAAAAACTGAGATTCAAATGAAATTGCGGATTCATAAAATACAACACCTTCAAAAATTGCTCTTTTTTCGTTGTCAGTAAGGTTCATAAGCGTGCGTTCTTGATTATAAAAGACAATGTCTAATTCAAAAGGATTCACTTCAGGTTCCTGACATGAACTTAGTGTGATGACAAAAATTAAGATAATTAATAATCCAACTATTTTTTTCATTCTCATGACCTTTTTCATTTTATACCTTAATTATAGTCGATATTGTTGATGTTTCAACGTTTATACCTTAATATGGTAAAATAACGTTGTGAATTCAATCAAAAAACAACTGACATTATTACCTGATTTACCAGGATGCTATTTAATGAAAAATGCATCCAATCAAGTCATTTATGTTGGAAAAGCCAAAAATTTAAAAAATCGCGTGCGTTCATACTTTGTTGGTGCACATAACGAAAAAACAACAAAGCTCGTGTCAGAAATACACGATTTTTCATATATAGTCACACGCACTGAACATGAATCACTCATTTTAGAACTTAATTTAATCAAACAGTATAGCCCAAGATTTAACATTCGTCTAATGGATGATAAGACATATCCTTATATTGAGCTCACTGATGAAACGTATCCAAAACTTCAAATTGTAAGACAAAAACAATCCAATAGTCGCATTTTTGGACCGTATCCTAACGTTTATGCAGCAAGAGAAACTGTAAGACTTCTCAATCAATTATATCCTCTTAGAAAATGTGACACCCTTCCTAATAAAACATGTTTATATTTTCATATCGGTCAGTGCTTAGCTCCATGTGTGTTTAAAGATGTTAATTATGATCATTATGTTTCACAAATTATTAATTTTTTAAAAGGGGATACAAAAGAGGTTTTAAAAAAACTTCAAGAAAACATGGTCGAGGCTTCAGAAAAAATGTTGTTTGAAAAAGCAGCTGAATACAGAGACATGATTCATCACATCGAGCATACAACAGAAAAACAATTAATCAACTTAAATGATGGACTGAATCGTGATGTCATCGCTTATGCCTCAAATGATACAGACTGTGCGGTTGAAATCTTTAAATTAAGAGACGGTAAACTCATTGATCACATTCAAACGGTATTCAATTACACACTAGATCCTAACGAAACGATTTTAAGTTATTTGAATCAGCTTTATGAAACAGATGTTCCTGATGAATTATGTTGTCATGTCTCTATGACACAAACTCAGATAGAAGATCTTTATGGGTCCAAAGTCATTTTTCCTCAAAAAGGAGATAAACATAAATTGACGTTACTTGCACATAAAAATGCAGTTCAAAGCTTAGAACATCACTTTATGCTTAATCGTCATCAAGATGATCAAAAACATTTAGGATTACAAAAATTATCTCAAACATTAACGAAAGATGTTACAAGAATCGATGTGTTTGATAATGCACAACTCTTTGGAACGGCACCTATTTCAGCTGTTATTGTTTATGACACAAAAAACTTTGAAAAAAAATCGTATCGTAAATACCATTTAAAAACAACAACCAATGATGACTATCAAGCCATGAGAGAAGTGACATACAGAAGATATCAAAAACTCATGGTAGAATCAGGGGCTTTCCCAGATGTGATTCTTGTTGATGGTGGACTCGGACAAGTTCATGCAGCTGAAGAAGTCATTACGGAACTGGGATTAGAGATTCCTGTGTGTGGTCTTAAAAAAAATAAAAGCCATCAACTCGAAGGACTTGTATATTTAGGACAAACAAAAATCTTAAAGCCTAATGATGTTTTATTTAAATTTCTCATCAAATTATCAGAAGAAGTACACCGTTTCGCAATTACTTTTCATAGAAAAACAAGGGATAAATTAGCTTATGCCTCTAAACTTGATGACATAGAAGGCATTGGACCTAAAAGAAAAGCAAGACTGATTCAACAATTTGGAACTTTTGAGCGTATTCAAGAAGCTTCCTTGGAGGCATTAAAACAATCTGGACTGCCAGAAGCACTCATAAAAAAAATTAAGGAACATGCATGAGAGCCATCATTTACTCAGTTGATGAGGATAAAAGAGTCATTTATATTAAACATCAAAAAAGATTAATTCAACTTCTTTTAAGTCATAAAGTTGCGACCATCTTTTTACCTATCCTACAAAAAGGGTATTTAATTGATGTTGATGTTAAAAAAGTGCATGCCTATTTATATAAAATCAAAACGTTTAAACAAGTCACCTCTTTAAAACCATATCGTATGTTATATGACTTAGATATGCTTAGACTTGACATGCAAGACTTTATGTCACATATTCAGCACTTTGTTTTTATCGATTTTGAAATGAGTATGCCTGGATATCAACATAAAGGTTATTTCCAATCAGAAATTATCCAATTTGGACTCATTATCACGGATCAAACATTCAAGCCACTCTA
>JAQCDH010000100.1 GCA_027620815.1 Bacillota bacterium
TTTATATATATAAAGTTATAATCTTGTGACTTCTCTTTTATTTAAACATACTCATATATTCTATTTTATGATGTTTAAAGATATTATTAAAACGTTTTTGAAGTATAAAATCTTCTTTAGTGTATATTGGTCTATCTTATCGATTTGTTTGATATTTTTTAACATTTACTGCTTCTTCCGATATAAAAAAGTCTCATATTTTTTGATGAGGTTCAAGACATTTTATATTTAAATATCATACATTATTTTTGCATCTTTTAAAAGCTGTTCTCTAAAATTTGGATGCGCGATTGAAATGAGTTTATAAATCCTTTCTTTGATCGTATGACCTTTGAGTTTTTGAATGCCATATTCTGTTACAACATAATCTATATCATTTCTAGATAATGTAACACTTTGACCATTAACAAATTTTGGAACGATTTTTGAAATCATCACTAGATTACCATTCATGTCTTTTTGAGTTGTTGTTGAATGGAGTGCGATGAAACTTTTTCCGTGATGTGATCGTTGAGCACCAATTGCAGTATCGGATTGTCCACCTGTACCACTGTAATGTTTTTGATTCAAAGTTTCACTATTACATTGTCCTGTAAGATCGATTTCAATCGTTGTATTAACTGAAATTTGTTTTTCGTTTTGTCCAATGACATATGGATCGTTTACATAATTTGCATTCATAAGTAAGATGTCTTCATTGTGATTAACATAGTCATACAATGCTTTTGTTCCTAAAATAAAACTACAGACATGTTTATTTGGGTATAATGTCTTTTTACTACCTGTTATAACACCTAGTTTAATGAGTTTTATCAATCCATCTGATAACATTTCTGTGTGAATACCTAGATTTTTCTTATGTATTAATGCTTTAGCAACTGCATTTGGGATGGCACCTATTCCAAATTGTAATGTAGATTCATCTTCGATGTGTTCTGCAATGAGTTTCCCTATGATGGTATCTCTTTCATCTTCTGTATCATAATTGACTTCAGTAGGGTGATAGTTTGTTTCGATGATATAGTCAATATCGTTGATGTGAATAAGATGATCACCATACACAAAGGGCATATTTACATTTAATTCAATTATTTTTACTTTTGAACGCTTAAATGCATCTATTTCATAGACATTACTTAAACTTAGAGATACCGTGTCGTTATGAGGATGTTTGACGCCTGTCCCGATAAATATGTCTGGTGGCAACACTTGCATCCGATTCATGCCTGAAGCATGAAGATGACTTGGTATATAAGATACATTTGGATGTTTTTGACTTAACTTTCTCATTTGTCCGCTGTAAAATAGCGAATCAAATTGTATGTGTTGTAACGCATCAGCTTTTTGATACATATCTTCTAGTGGTAAACAATTCACAAGATGAATATCATGTTTGATTAAATGAAGATGACTTAAAAATAATTTAGGTTCAGCAGCTGCCATACCAATGACGATATTTTGATGATTTTTGATTAAACTTATGACATCTTCAATTTGAATGATTTGACTCATTTTTATTTGACCCATGTGAGTAATGTTGCACCATACGATAAACCACCACCAAATCCAACAAGTGCAATTAAATCGCCTTTTTTAATTAACTTTTTTTCATAGGCATCTGCAAGTGTAATAACAATGGAGGCACCTGAGGTGTTCCCAAAGTGTTTAATGGTTGTGTGTGTTTTATCTTCTTTTATGCCTAATGAATTTAAACCATGACGAATGATATTGATATTTGCCTGATGAAAGATAATAAAATCTAAATCACTTATTTTTTTATTTGCTTTTAATAAGACTTGTTCGGTTGCAAAAGGTAATACTCGAATTGCAAAATCCCAGACTTTTTTACCTTGCATTTCAAAACGATGTAAATTACTCGCAATCGTTTCTAAAGTTGTAGGAAAGGTTGCAGCGCCACCTTGGAACCGAATGACATCATTTTTATCGCCTTCTGTCATTAAATAGCCTTCTTCAATGCCACCTTCATCTTTTGATTGACTTAATACAACGGCACCAGCACCATCACCAAAATAAACACATGTTGTTCTATCTGTATAATCAAGGATTCTCGAATACGTTTCTGCACCAATCACTAATACATGTTGATAGTTAAATGTTTTTTGCATGGCATATGCTGTATTCAATGCAAAAACAAAGCCAGCACAAACCGCACCGACATCATATGCAGCAGCATGGTAAGCTTTAAGCTTGCCTTGAACGATGGACGCTGTTGGAGGTTGAATCATATCTGGTGAAGATGTTGCAAGGACGATTAAATCGATATCTTCGATGGTTAAATTAGCATCTTTAATCGCTTTTAAAGAAGCTTCTACTGCTAAATCTGATGTTGTTTGATTCGCATCCGCCATCCGACGCTCTTTAATGCCTACTTTTTCATAAATCCATGCATCGGTCGTTTCAATTTTATCTTCAAACCATGAATTTGGAATGATTTTTTCAGGTACATAATACCCAATTCCAGAAATATGAATAGACATGTGTTCACCTTGTTATCTTTCAATCTTATTGTATCAAAAACATTTGTATTAATTTTAATTATGTTATTTTAAAGAAAAAAAATG